>CAJMQA010000270.1 GCA_905215395.1 uncultured bacterium
TGCAGACTTTGAAAAAACCGGGGGCTATAAGCAAATGTTTATAACCCCCGGTTCCATATAAAAACAATAATTATTTTACTGGTATTTTATCTATTCTCTTCTGATGTCTGCCTCCCTCAAATTCAGTTACCAAAAAACGCTCCACGATATCCTGAGCATCATCATAAGGTATAAAACGTGCAGGCAGGCAACAGACATTGGCATTATTATGGAGACGTGCCAGCCATGCTATTTCCGGCGTCCAGCATAAAGCTCCCCGGATTCCCTGATGTTTATTTACAGTCATACAAATTCCGTTCCCACTTCCACACAAAGCAATCCCTCTTTCATATTCTCCTTTTTCCACAGCAATAGCCATGGGATGAGCAGTATCTGGATAATCCATACTCTCTGCAGAATGTGTTCCAAAGTCTTTTACTTCATGTCCTTGTTTACGAAGAAATTCTACCAATCTTTCTTTAAATTCGTAACCGGCATGGTCACAGGCAACAGCTATTTTCATCTTTTATCGTTATTACAACAGTTGTATCCATCTCTAAGATCACAACAGTCTGGTTATACGTTATGGATACAAAGTTAAAGTTTTATCTGCAAAGAAAACAAATAAAAACCGGAGAAATCAGAAAACCGGTATCCGGGAATAATCCGGGTACCGGTTCTCATTTATAAACTAATATCAATCTCGGATCATTACAGAATAAGTTTGTAGCCCTTTCCGTGTACATTAATAATTTCCACAGAAGGATCTTTTTTCAAATGTTTACGTAACTTAGTAATATAAACATCCATACTTCTGGCATTGAAATAATTATCATCCGCCCAGATATTCTTCAGTGCATAATTTCTTTCCAATACCTTATTGACATTCTGGCACAATAACTTCAACAATTCCGACTCCTTAGTAGTCAGCTTCTGCTCTTCCTCACCATCAAACAAGGTCTGTTTCTTGGAATTAAAGGTCAATTTGCCGATTTTAAATATTTCCTGTTCATCTTCCGGCTTCAACCCTGTAGAACGACGCAAAACTGCTTCAATCCGGAGTAACAATTCCTCCATACTGAATGGTTTACTCATATAATCGTCAGCTCCCAGCTTAAAACCTTCGAGTACATCTTCTTTCATATTCTTGGCAGTCAGGAAAATGACAGGAATTTCACTATTGATCTGACGGATTTCCTTCGCTAAAGTGAATCCATCCTTTTTGGGCATCATCACATCCAAAATACATATATCAAAAGGCTGATTCAGGAATGCTTCATAAGCCACTTCCCCATCTTCGCACAAAACAGTCTCAAATCCTTTAGCTCTCAGATATTCCTTCAGGAGCATGCCAAGATTTGTATCGTCTTCTGCTAATAAAATTTTTATTTTCTCCTCCATAACTATTTAGTTTTTAAATAAATTCTCTGAAAAATATACGCTTTTAGAAAAATAAAGTTCTCTTTACTTTTTGTTTTTTTGAAGTTAATGGCAAAATTACGTCAAAACGACTTCCTTTTCCTTCCGCACTTTCCACTTCAATACGACCGCCGTGAGCCTCAATAATAGTTTTTACATACGAAAGGCCCAGCCCAAAACCTTTAACATCATGTAAATTTCCTGTAGAAACTCTGTAAAATCTTTCAAAGATCAATTTTTGTTCTTTTGCAGCAATTCCTATGCCATTGTCTATAACACTGATAATTATCTCATCTCCTTTATTCCGGGTATATACACTGATTTCCGGAACTTTAGTACAATATTTAAGTGCATTATCCAGCAGATTTGAAATCACATTGGTAATATGCACCTCATCCGCATATACCTCATCCTGATCGGCTTCCAGATATCCGAATAATTGTCCGCCCTTGTCTTCCACCCGTAATCTGAATTTCGTAATCAGATTTTCCACCACCTCATTTAAATTCACATTTTTCAACTTCAATTTCATACGGGTTTCTGTAAACAAAGCTGTTTGCAAAACTTTTTCCACCTGATAAGTCAATCGTTTACTTTCATCCCGTATAATACCAGCAATGTGATTAATGGTATCCGGAGAATTATTGACAGCTCCGTCTTTTAGCATTTGTGCTGCCAGGGAAATCGTTGCAATCGGAGTTTTAAATTCATGTGTCATATTATTAATAAAGTCATTCTTGATCGCAGAAAGTTTTTTCTGTTTAACAATCACAGCGATACAGAATCCAAAACACAATACCAACAGAATGGTAATAATCAGACTCGGTAATAACAAAACAATAGACGATAACAAATCATGGGTCTGATCAGGAAAAATCAAAAACAGACGAGCCATATCCTGAGGTTGTCCGAAATAAATTTTCCGGTTGTAAATATAATCTGAATGACGGTTGAAAAAATTCTGAGACATCAACACAAACTGATCTTTCTCTTTTATAGCAAATTCAAAATGTGCATTTACTCTGTTATTTTTTAACCGCTCTCCGATTACCTGCCTTAAATCCATATCTTTCAAACGTTCTTCAACAGTTTTCTGTGGTTCGGCCGGAATTTTTTTCAATACCAGATCATATTCTTTTCCCAGACTATTTTTAATTTCCTGACGGGATTTCTGAATGGAATTTTGTAAGCTTCGGTTTCCCATCCTTCCAAAAAGCTCAGAAACATTTTCCTTGTCTGCATCATATTCCATGGGGCAAAGCGAATAGTCAATGACTATATTCAAATCTTTTTTTGAATTCAACCCCGGCTGAATATCTATTCCCAACGGCATTTCATGCACAATCCCATTCCCATCCCAACGATGTACATGCTGTGTTTCTGCCTTCTCACTTTCAGCCTGTTTCTTATCACATTCCTCCATATAGGCAATCACCTCATCAATGGATTTATTAACCAGATAGTCAAACTGGGCTTTCCTCAACTTAAAAGCCGTCTGAAAATATTTCGCCTGTGTGAAGATCAAACCCACCAACGACAGACCTAAAACTATACTCAGTATAATAATCTGTTTCTTTCTCATACCCACAAATTTAACATTTCAATTTTAACACTTGGCACACTTAACACACTTTAACTTTCTCATCATTTTCAACGATTTATCCTGACCGGGATCAGAATAAACTCATCTGTTCGCCTTCAGATTTCCGCATATCTTTCCCCAGGTGTTTATAGGCTAATTCGGTAACCTCCCTCCCCCGGGGAGTACGTTTAATAAATCCTTCTTTAATCAGAAAAGGTTCATAAACTTCTTCCAATGTTCCGGCATCTTCACCAACGGCAGTTGCAATAGTTGTCAATCCGACAGGTCCACCTTTGAATTTTTCTATAATGGTCAGCAATATTTTGTTGTCCATCTCGTCCAGTCCGTATTTGTCAATATTCAGAGCTTCCAAAGCATAACGCGTAATCTCCCGGTCAATATTACCATTTCCCTTCACCATGGCAAAATCCCGCACCCTTCTCAGCAAAGCATTGGCAATACGGGGTGTTCCCCGGCTCCTGGAAGCAATTTCAAGAGCTGCCTGGCTGGTTATTCCTATATTCAGGATAGAAGCAGAACGGGTGATGATCCCGGAAAGGATATCCGTATCATAATACTCCAAATGGCAATTGATACCGAAACGGGCCCGTAAAGGAGCAGTCAGCAAACCGCTCCTCGTAGTAGCTCCTATCAGAGTAAAAGGATTTATCTGTATTTGTACAGAACGGGCAGCAGGTCCTTTGTCAATCATAATATCGATCCGGTAATCTTCCATAGCCGAATAAAGATACTCTTCTACCACCGGACTCAAACGATGTATTTCATCAATAAACAGCACATCGTTCTCTTCCAGATTGGTCAACAAACCCGCTAAATCTCCCGGTTTATCCAATACCGGCCCGGAAGTAATCTTGATCCCTACTCCCAGCTCATTCGCTATAATAGCAGACAGCGTTGTTTTTCCCAATCCCGGAGGACCATGTAAAATCACATGATCCAAAGATTCCGCACGCATCTTGGCGGCACGTACAAAAATCTCCAGATTTTCCACAATCTTTTTCTGTCCCTGAAAATCTCCGAAATTCAAAGGACGTAAGGCCCGTTCAAACTCTTTCTCTGAATCTTTCAGGTTGCTATCCCGGATGTCAAATTCATTCATGATTAAAAATACAAAATGGTAAAGGCGATCTCCGCCAGTTCAAAAATAGAAAAACAAAAGCGTAACTCAAAGTGCACCTAAAAATTCCCGGATATCAATTTCTACCTTACGAATAGGGAAATAAGCTCCATATTTAATATTCCGCCGCAATTGTTCGTCCAGACTATTGCGTTTACGATACAGTTCATTAATCATTTCCCGGGTAATTTCCTTATTTCTTTTTTCTGCCCGGAGCATAGCTTTACAGACCTCTTTACAAATAAAGGTTACCATATCGTACAAATTATGTCCCCGGACAAAAAAATAGACATTATCCGGAGTCAACCCTAATTCCCGGTAACGCTGTTTGACAATTTCCAGATCAGCCTGAGGATATTTCCTCCCCAAGTGTCCTAATTTACATTCCACCCGTCTTTGCAATTCATCCAAAGCCCGTACCCCATTATCCCGGACTATCGGAAAAGTTTTACTGGAAGTCAGCGTAATATAATTATCAAATTCAAACTGAGTGAAAAGTAAGGGATTGGCATTCTGGAAATAGAGATGCCAGATAAAAAGTTCATAAAGGATATTGGAATATTCTTTTAGAAATTTACGGAAATCGAAAACCGTATTCTTCAGATAAGTCACCCGCTCACAAACATCGTCCAATCCCTCAGCAAAACAGTGGTGATTTTCAAAAGAATAAGTATAAGTCTGTATGACAAAATGTTTCACATCCATCTTTTTTTCCCTCAATAGATATCTGTAATCACTATCTATACAAATAAAGAAATCAG
>CAJMQA010000271.1 GCA_905215395.1 uncultured bacterium
TCACTACGTTCGTCAGACACACCCCGATAGCCGTTCAGAAAAACTAACACAGACGGGAACCCGTTCGCAGGATCATAAACTCCGCAACGCTGAAAGTTATCAATTTTATTCTACGTTTATGGGGTGGTTTTCTAACTTTTTAAGAGGAAGATACGTTTATTTATTGCTAGATATTGAAAAACTTAAGATATGGAATTCAGAATTGAAAAAGATACAATGGGAGAGGTAAAAGTCCCCCGGGATGCTTATTATGGGGCACAGACACAAAGAAGCATGGATAATTTTAAAATAGCAGGGGATACCGACCGTATGCCGATAGAAGTTATACATGCTTTTGCATATTTAAAAAAAGCGGCGGCTATCACGAATCGGGGAGCTGGCATTTTGTCTAAAGAAAAATGCAGTTTAATTATGCAGGTTTGTGACGAAATTCTATCCGGAGATTTGGATACAGCTTTTCCTTTGGTGGTTTGGCAGACAGGGAGTGGAACCCAGAGTAATATGAATGTAAATGAAGTAATTGCGAATCGGGCTCAGGTATTGAGTGGGGGAAAACTGACGGATAAAGAGAAAGTATTGCTGCCGAATGATGATGTCAATAAATCCCAGTCATCGAATGATACTTTTCCGACAGCTATGCATATTGCGGCTTATAAAATGCTGGCGGAAGTAACTCTTCCGGGAATACGCCGGTTGAGAGATATTCTGGCTGAAAAAAGCCGTGAATTTACTCATGTTGTGAAAATCGGACGCACTCATTTTATGGATGCAACTCCCCTTACTTTGGGGCAGGAAATCAGTGGATATGTTTCACAATTAGAACATGGTTTAAGGGCCATTGAACATACTTTACCCCATTTGGCAGAATTGGCATTGGGAGGAACAGCTGTCGGTACAGGAATAAATACTCCTCCCGCTTATGCAGTAACTGTTGCTGCCCATATAGCAAAACTAACAGGCTTACCATTTGTCACTGCAGAAAATAAATTTGAAGCATTGGCATCTCATGATGCTTTGGTGGAATCACATGGAGCTTTGAAAACGGTAGCTGTCAGTTTGATGAAAATAGCCAATGATATACGAATGCTCAGTTCCGGTCCCCGTTGTGGTATCGGAGAAATATCTATACCGGAAAATGAACCGGGGTCTTCCATTATGCCGGGTAAAGTCAATCCGACACAATGTGAAGCTCTTACGATGATAGCTGCTCAGGTATTAGGAAATGATGTCACTATAAATGTAGGAGGTGCGACCGGGCAGTTTGAGCTGAATGTCTTTAAACCGGTCATTATCCGGAATTTTTTACATAGTGCCCGTCTGATAGGGGAGGGATGTGTGAGTTTTGCCTTGAACTGTGCGGCGGGTATAAAGCCTGTCCGGGACACTATCCGCCGACATCTGAATGACTCGTTAATGTTAGTTACCGCTTTAAATCCCCATATTGGCTATTATAAAGCGGCTGCTATTGCTCAAAAAGCCCACCGCGAAGGGAAAACCTTGCGGCAGGCTGCTTTGGAGACCGGTTATGTCACTGCAACGGAATTTGACGAGTGGGTTAATCCTGTCAAAATGGTCGGGATGATCTAATCGACAGTTTCTATGCCGACATCATCCAGAAATAGGCCACCGCTGTTTGGAGTAGTGGTATAAGTACGGATTTCTATCCGGACTTTATTGGCTTCTGCAGGTGCTTTGAGAATTTTACCATTGAGAATATCTATGTATTGATTCAGTTGACCACTTTGTTGTGAGGATGGGTGATAGTCATTGATTTTAAGCTCAGTGCTACCCCGATACCAGCTTATCCAGGGACGCCATTTTACATTTGTTGCGGAGGTACGGACGAACATTTTCAATTGGTAACACTCTCCGCCGTTGATTGGTACATCCTGATAAAGATAAGTTTTGCCATTGAGTCTGACAGCGCGGTTTCCACTTCTGACTGTATCGGTAATCAGGGTAACCAGTTTATCTTCTCCATTATTTTCAAATTTCCATCCGGGTGGCAGATTATCAATAAACTCAGCTTCGAAGCCGGAATTTATGACCAGATTGATTCCATTTCCAGTTCCGCTGCAAGTGTCCGGAATATCAACCGGCCAATCGGGGGTTCGGATGGTATCTTTTGACCAGTCGACATCGGTAATCGTGAATTGGAGCTTATCAGGTCTGACCGGGGTTTGGAAAAGAGCTTTTACTTCTGTGATTTGATTGGCTTTAATGATAGCAATGGGGAAGGAAGGACTGGCGTAAGCCAGACTGTTGGAAGTCAGGCTTAAAAAGCAAGTATCACGGGGCGGAAAGACCAGAAATTCGGTAGTGGATTCTCCATCTATGGCTGGGGTTATGCTGTTTTGAACCGTATAGGTGGTTGTGCTGTATTCACCCAGTAAATTCATTTTCTGGGGAATGTCTGTCAGGTTTAGCTCCAGGTCTGTCAGCCATTCAGGTATGTTGGTTATTGTCACTCTTAGTTTTCCGACTTTCCGGTCGAGTACTAAATTCGCCGTATTGGTTTCATTGTGTCTTACTGTAAAATTACATTGACTTAGCAAATGGTCTTGAACAGGGGTTTGTGCAGTTGTACTTGTACGGGCTTTCAGAAAGATTTGATCAGGTTTATAAGTTTCTTTATATTCCCAAAGTTTGTCGTTTTCTGCATTTGTAACACAGTAACCACTATAAGAACCAGGGAATAGTTTAATCTGTAGTGTTCCGGAGGTTTGAGGCCGGACATCATAGCGTAGCGTTTTTTCTGAATCGTAAATAAATAAATGATAAATCGAGGGAAGGGTATTAAACCCCGTTAGCTTGCTAGTATTCACATACATTGTGACGTCTTGCTGATCTCCGTCATATGGCCATTTTTCCATCGGACGTTGACAACTCCAGACAGCGACGACTGTCAGGATAAAAACAAGGTGTTTCATAGGTGAAAATTTAAAAAAAGTATTTTTCATCGAGGGAAGCATTCCGGGTGAGAGAATGCGATGAGAAGCACTACATTGTAAAATTATGGAAAATAATTGAAATAGCAATGTGGTGATTATGTTTTATTGATAAGAAATAAACAAGAAGTTGTTGAAAATTGAACAGTGATTGAAAACTGGGTTTTCGGATTGAAATATAGAGTGAAAACAAAAAAAGCTGTGTCACATGGACACAGCTTTTTATCTGTAAAACCGAAGTTTTTATTCCAGTTCTTTGAGGATCTTTTCCACGTCTCCCGGGACCACACGTCCGTAGACTTTTTCGCCGATCAGTACAACCGGGGCAAGTCCGCAGGCTCCGACACAACGAAGGCTGGAGAGGGAGAATTTTCCGTCTGCAGTAGTTTCCCCGACGTTGATATTCAGAACACGTTTAAATTCATCCAGTACTTTCTCTGCTCCTCTGACATAGCATGCTGTACCCATACATACGGAGATCGGATGTTCTCCTTTGGGAGTCATGGTAAAGAAAGAGTAGAAGGTGACGACACCGTATACTTTGGAAACCGGAATGTTCAGTTGGCTGGCAACAATCTGCTGCACTTCTGCGGGCAAATACCCAAACAAATGCTGGGCTTTGTGGAGTATATTGATCAGTTCACCGGGTTGATTCCCGTGTTCTTCACAAATAGCCAGCAACTTATCAATTTTATTTTGAGATAATTTGATTTCGCTCATGTTTTTAGTTGTTTGCTTTGTTAAAATAATGAGTGTGTAACAAATGATGGGCTTTTTCGCTCAGTGGTTTGCCCAGATATTCCTCGTACAATTTGACGATGTCCGGATTCTCGTGTGATTTCCGTAATACTTTGTTACAATCTTCGTTATACAGAGCCTGGCTACGTGCTTTCAGGAGTTCTGAATTACCATGGTGTAAGGGTTGTCCGCCACCGCCGATACATCCACCTGGACAGGCCATGATTTCGATAGCGTGGAATTCAGATTTTCCTTCCCGGATTTCATTCAGAAGTTTACGGGCATTGCCGAGTCCATGGGCGATACCGACATGTAATTCGGTCCCATTGAGATTGATGACTGCTTTTTTGATGTTTTCCAGACCACGAACTTCCTTGAAATCAACTTTTTCAAGTGTTTTTCCTGTATGGAGTTCATAGGCTGTACGCAGTGCTGCTTCCATAACGCCTCCTGAAGCTCCGAAAATAACTCCGGCTCCGGTAGATTCACCCAAAGGACGATCAAAATCCTGATCCGGCAGGCTGTTGAAGTCAATGTTAGCCCGTTTGATCAGACTGGCTAGTTCCCGGGTTGAGAGGGAGTAGTTTACGTCCGGATCACCGTTTACACTGAATTCTTCACGTGCACATTCATATTTCTTCGCCAGACAGGGCATGATAGAGACAACAATCAGATCTTCCCGTGGGATATTCATTTTCTGTGCCCAGTAGTTTTTAGCTATGGCTCCGAACATTTGCTGCGGAGAACGGGCAGTAGAAGGGATATTCAACATATCCGGAAACTGATGTTCGAAGAAATTCACCCAGGCCGGACAGCAGGAAGTCAGGATAGGCAGGCAAACATCTTTGTCGCCGGCCAGATAGCGGTTGATACGGCCTAATAATTCACTACCTTCTTCCATAATGGTGAGGTCGGCAGCAAAGTCGGTATCGAACACCTGATCGAATCCGAGCTGGCGTAGGGCAGCGACCATTTTACCGGTGACTGAGGTTCCGGCACTAATTCCGAATTCTTCTCCCAGAGCGGCACGTACAGCAGGAGCTGTTTGTACAATCACTGTTTTCTTCGGATTATTCAGGTCGTTGATCAGACGGTTGGTATGGTCTACTTCTGTCAATGCTCCGACAGGACAAACTGCAACACACTGACCACAGAAAGTA
>CAJMQA010000272.1 GCA_905215395.1 uncultured bacterium
GAAAATATTATGCCCGGTTTGATACCGATCGTAAAATGGGTTGTATCCGCGATCCGGAGCATGCTTATTTCAGGGATGGAGGACTCGCTGTGTTGAGTGGAAATCTGGCAGCCGATGGTTGTATTGTGAAAACGGCAGGTGTTGACGAATCTTTGTTTGTTTTCCGGGGACGTGCTAAAGTTTTCGAATCCCAGGAGCAGGCCCTGAATGGTATATTGAACGACGAAGTGAAGGCCGGTGATGTGGTGGTGATCCGTTATGAAGGGCCGAAAGGTGGTCCCGGTATGCAGGAAATGCTGTATCCGACTTCTTATCTGAAATCCAAACATCTTGATAAGGCTTGTGCCCTGATTACAGACGGGCGTTTTTCCGGGGGAACTTCGGGACTTTCCATTGGACATGTATCACCGGAGGCTGCTGCCGGAGGAGTTATCGCAATTGTCCGGAATGGGGATTGGATTGAAATTAATATTCCGGAAAGAAGTATTCACCTATTGTTGGATGAGGCGGATATTGCCGCCCGGCTTGCTGCCCAAAAGGTTTTTAAACCGGTAACACGGGAGCGGGTAATCTCCAAGTCCCTTCAGGCTTATGCTATGCTGGTAAGTTCGGCAGATAAAGGAGCCGTACGAACCCTTTAATCTTAAAACTATGAACACTACTACACAATTGGATTATATGGAAAAACAAGGGATAAAGACAACTTGTTTTTCAGGCTCGAAAGCGGTTATCGAAACTCTTCTCCGGGAGGGTGTCGATACCATTTTCGGGTATCCCGGAGGAACGGTTATGCCTGTTTACGATGCTCTTTATGACTATCGTTCGCAATTGAGACATATTCTTGTCCGTCATGAGCAGGGTGCGGTTCATGCAGCCCAGGGGTATGCGCGGGTAAGCGGAAAAACCGGAGTATGTATTGTAACTTCCGGACCGGGTGCTACCAATACGGTAACGGGCCTGGCCGATGCTATGATGGATTCCACCCCACTTGTAGTAATCAGCGGACAGGTCGGGTCTGCTTTTTTGGGGACGGATGCTTTTCAGGAAACCAATTTTATTGAGATCACCCAGGCCGTGACCAAATGGAATTGTCAGGTAAAGCGTGCTGCCGATATTCCGGCAGCAATAGCCAAAGCTTTTTATATTGCCGGATCCGGACGTCCCGGCCCTGTTGTCGTGGATATTACAAAGGATGCTCAGCAGGCCATGGCGGAATATCATTACGAGAAAGTCACTTCAATCCGGAGTTATCATCCTTTTCCGGAAATTGACCGGGCACAGGTTGCTGAGGCTGCTAAGCTGATTAATCTTTCCCGCAGACCTTTGGCCCTGATCGGGCAAGGAGTGATCCTCGGAGGTGCGGAAAAGGAGTTGCAGGCCTTTCTGAAAAAAAGTGGTGTCCCTGCAGCTTCCACTTTACTGGGCTTGTCAGCTTTACCTTCCGATCACCCTCAGTTTGTCGGGATGCTGGGGATGCATGGGAATTATGCTCCCAATATCAAAAACAGGGAATGTGATCTTTTGATTGCCATCGGTATGCGCTTTGATGACCGGGTAACCGGAAATCCGGAGAAATTTGGGATCAATGCCAAAATTATCCATCTGGAAATCGATCCGGCAGAAATAAATAAAATCGTTTATGCGGATGTTCCGGTATTGGGGGATGTAAAGGAGTCTCTCCCCTTGCTGACCGATAGGATTGTTGAAAATTCTCACGATGGCTGGCTTTCTGAATTTAAAGTTTGCTATAATCTTGAATATCAGGAGGTCATAAAGCCGTCTCTCTATCCTGCCGGTGAACACATCCGTATGGGGGAGGTGGTCAATCTGGTTTCCCAGGCTTATCATCACGATGCTGTTCTGGTGACCGATGTCGGCCAGCAGCAAATGGTGGCTTCCCGGTATTTCCGTTTTAAACAGAGCAGGAGTATGGTTACCTCTGGTGGTTTGGGAACTATGGGATTCGGTTTACCAGCGGCTATCGGAGCCAAAATAGGAGCTCCGCAACGGGAGATTTGCCTGTTTGTCGGTGATGGCGGTTTTCAGATGACCATACAGGAGTTGGGGACGATTTTTCAATTGCATTTACCGGTGAAAATTATACTACTCAATAATGGTTTTCTGGGGATGGTAAGGCAGTGGCAGGAATTGTTCTTTGATAAACGTTACTCTTTCACGGAAATGACCAATCCGGATTTCGGATTGATAGCACAAGGGAACGGATTGGCTTATGAATGTGTGGAAAAACGGCAAAATCTGGAAGTTGCTATCCTGAAAATGAAAAATCATCAAGGGGCTTATTTGTTGGAAGTAAAAGTTGAAGCGGAGGAAAATGTATTTCCTATGGTTCCTGCCGGAGCCGCCGTCGCAGATATCCGCCTGGAATAAACGTCACTCTATGAATTATCGAACTATGAATAAAGAATACATCATAACGGTTTTTTCTGAAAATAAAGTTGGATTACTGAGTCAGATTACGACTGTTTTTACTTGCCGGAATGTGAACATCGAGAGTCTGACCACTTCCGAATCTGCACTTCCCGGCATTCATAAATTCACCATTGTCGTGTACAGCAACCCGGAACAGATAGATAAGCTGGTCAAACAGATCGAAAAGAAGATAGACGTACTGAAAGCGTTTGTGTATACCTCTGACCAAGTGATCCAGCAGGAGATTGCCCTCTATAAGGTTGTCCGTAACTATAATATTGAGAAGCTGGTGCGGGAACATCACGTACGTATTCTGGAAATCTGTGATGATTACATTGTATTAGAAAAGACGGGTCATAAAAAAGAAACACAAGCCTTATTTGAATTGTTACAACCCTATGGGGTACAACAGTTTGTCCGTTCCGGACAGGTTGCAATCATCAAATCAAAACGCGAATTATTAAACGAATATCTGGACAAGCTGAATGCAAGTCTTTAAAATAACACACTTAAACCATTTAAATTTATAGAATCATGGCAAAAATTAATTTCGGAGGAATAGAAGAAAATGTAGTAACCAGGGAAGAGTTCCCATTATCCAAAGCTCTTGAAGTATTGAAAGACGAAACGATCGCAGTGATCGGTTATGGTGTTCAGGGACCCGGACAGGCATTGAATCTGAAAGATAACGGATTTAATGTGATCGTGGGACAACGGCGGGGTGGAAAAACATGGGAAAAGGCGGTTGCTGATGGCTGGAGTCCGGGAGAGACATGGTTCGCCATTGAAGAAGCAGTCTGTAGAGGAACTATTATCCAGTATCTTTTGTCTGATGCCGGACAGATTTCTGTATGGCCGACGGTGAAAAAACATTTGACAACAGGCAAAGCTCTTTATTTTTCCCACGGATTTGGTATTACTTATAAAGAACGTACCGGTATTGTTCCTCCGTCAGATGTGGATGTTATTCTGATTGCTCCCAAAGGTTCAGGTACTTCCCTAAGAAGGATGTTCCTGCAAGAGCGCGGATTGAATTCCAGTTATGCTATTTTTCAGAATGCTACGGGAAAGGCTTGGGATCGGGTGATTGCTTTGGGAATAGGAGTGGGATCCGGTTATCTTTTTGAGACGACTTTTCAGCGGGAAGTATATTCTGATCTGACCGGGGAACGAGGAACTTTGATGGGAGCTATCCAGGGAATTTTTGCTGCTCAGTATGACACTTTGCGTGAGCACGGTCATTCCCCTTCCGAAGCTTTCAACGAAACGGTGGAGGAGCTGACACAGAGTTTAATGCCGTTGATTGCTGAAAATGGTATGGATTGGATGTATGCTAATTGTTCAACAACGGCACAGCGGGGTGCTCTCGATTGGTGGAAGAAATTCCGGGATGCTGCAAAACCGGTATTTGATGAACTTTATGGCCAGGTAGCATGTGGAAATGAGGCTCAACGCTCTATCGACTCCAACAGTTTGCCCGATTACCGGGAAAAACTGGAGAGGGAACTTCGGACCATACGTGAATCAGAGATGTGGCAGACAGGTGCTGCAGTACGTAGATTGAGACCGGAAAACAACTGAAAATGAAATATGAGCGAGAAAATATATATATTCGATACTACTTTAAGGGATGCAGAACAGGTCCCCGGTTGCCAATTGAATACCATTGAGAAAATTGAGGTGGCACGGCAATTGGAGAAACTGGGTGTAGATATCATTGAAGCGGGTTTCCCGGTTTCAAGTCCCGGTGACTTTAATTCAGTCGTTGAGATTTCGAAAGCCGTAACCACTCCCACGATTTGTGCTTTGACACGTGCTGTCAAAAAGGATATTGAGGTCGCGGCTGATGCCCTGAAATTTGCAAAAAGAGGTCGTATTCATACCGGAATAGGTACTTCTTTTTATCATATTTATGAGAAGCTGAATTCTAATCCGGATGAAATCATCGAGCGTGCTGTAAAGGCAGTGAAGTATGCCCGGCAATTTGTGGATGATGTGGAGTTTTATGCCGAAGATGCCGGCCGGACAGACGAAGAATATCTGGCTAGGGTGGTGGAGGCGGTAATCAGAGCCGGGGCCACTGTTGTGAATATTCCCGATACTACAGGGTATTGTTTACCCAATGAATACGGAGCCAAGATTGCCTATCTGATGAATCATGTCCCCAATATTAATAAAGCTATTGTTTCAACCCATTGTCATAATGATTTGGGAATGGCGACAGCCAATACGATTGCTGCAGTACAAAATGGGGCCCGGCAGGTGGAGGTGACCATCAACGGTTTGGGGGAGCGGGCCGGGAATACAGCTTTGGAGGAAGTGGTGATGGCTATTTCCTGTCATAAAAATCTGGATTTTGAACTGGGTATCCATACCCGTCAGATCATTGCTTCCAGTCAGT
>CAJMQA010000273.1 GCA_905215395.1 uncultured bacterium
ATTGAATGGAAAAAAGTGGCTGATGGAGAGTACCGGCAACAGAAAGTACAAACGAATCAATATACCCTGTCCGGCTTACAGCCCGGAAACGAATATACGGTCCGAGTGGCTCCCCTTTCAGGCGGTAAACCGGGACAATACCGGGAGCGGAAATTCCGTACTGAAGTACTGACATCGGAATATGCTGTGATCGGAGGTATCCGTGGGGTCTATGCAGAGGGAGAGAGTCTGGTCTTAAAGGTTAAGAATGTACAGACTGATATCCGTTCTCTGGAATGGAAACTGGATGGAAAAGTTATTACCTCTGAGCGGATTACTCCCTCTGCCGGGGAGCATAGGCTAAGTGTCACAATCATAACGGCAGACGGGAAAAAGGAGCATCTGTATAAAATATTTACTGTAACCAGAAAAAATTAACCTATGAAAAGAATTTGTATAGAAATAATTTGCTTCACCTTGTTGCTGGCAGCCTGCAAAGACGATAAAGAAGACTATGGCGCCGGATTGAGAGAAGCTTTTGAACAACAAACGGAATATGGTGTATATCGTCAGTCTCTTCCTTGTTTTGTGTACAATAAAACCAATCATCAGATATCTGAGACGGAGTATTCTTACCGCATTCAGACAGATTCCCAGGACAGTTGCCTGATGTGCTGCTGGTCTGCAAATCAGGCTGAGCAGTTTACACTTTCAGTACATTCTGCAAGTCTTGGAAAACTACTTCCTTCCGGAGATTACCAGGTCGTTTTATTGAAAAGAAACAATAGAAAAAGCTGGCTGTGGGATGCTCAACAGGAAACCGGATTTATTATAGAGATGCAGAATTAATAATATAAATACATTATAATCATATGAAAATAAATAAAACAGCCTTTATCGTTTTAGTTGCCTTATTATTTACGTATACTGACGGTTTAACAGAGGACAGAAATAAAAAAATTGTTGGAAAATGGTATAATCCCAGAACTTATAAATTGAACGGTGAAATGAAGGGGTTTCAGTTTAAGAGAAACGGAAAATGTAAAGCTTTGGGAATAGAAACGCTGCATTTGAATTCTTGGCAAATCAAGGAAGGTAAATTACTCGTGGAAGGCAAACGGTTTTCAGAAGAAAAAGGAGAGTGGGAAAGATATAATAGTGTGGAGAGAATTGAGAAACTGACCAGAGATTCTCTGTATTTACTGATTTCTGAATCACCTTTTAAAATGGGATTCCTGTATGTAAGTCCCAAAACTTTGAAAAAAGAGCTGAAACAGCCCTCGTTGCCAGGCAAAAAGTAGAATTTTTTCAATTATTTTCAGCATTCCGGAGTTTATTGTCTTTCGAACGGGTTCCCGTCTGCGGTTTTGTAGACTTCCCGTTCGCAGACCTTATTTTTTTTGCCATTGTAATATCAGAAACAGCAATCCGGGAACAAAAATGATGATTGCGGTAATCCTGAGGGCAAAGGCGAGGGAGAAAGCGTCATTCAGCCAGCCGATAAAAGGGGCTATGGTTGCAAATAACAGACGGATGATAAAATTCCGGATGGAGAGGACGGTTGCACGCATTTCGGAGAAGGTTTGCCGATTGATATAGCCTTTTAAAATGGGAGTGGCAAATCCGCGAACAATGTAAAAAAGAAAAAACAAAAACAGACTGAGATAATTCAGACAGAAGGAAACAGACAGATAACCACCTACGATGAAAATTAAAATGAGTGTATAAGTCCGGTTTTCTCCGAGACGGGCATTCAATGCATCGGAATAGAGCGCTGCAATCCCTACGGTCAGATTGAGAACAGTCCATACCACTCCGAAAAGTCCGGTCGGTAGGTCGATGTGCATCAGAACCGGCTGTACAAACCAGGCCATGGTAAGCGTGGCAGCACCAATCACTCCGGAAAACATGATGTCATAACAGAGACTTTTGTTGGTAACCAGTGAATAGCGGATGATATGCCAGATATTCGACAAAGGATTTACAATACGCTGACGGACATTGAATTCACGCAATGCGAATGCCGCTGGGATACCGATAAAGGCTACTGCAACCTGGCCATAAAATGGTAGCCGAAGGGAAGAGGTGGCCAGTAAACCTCCGATAATACCGGCAAAAGCTTCTGAAAAGTTACCGATCATGGTTACTTTTCCTTCATATTTCAGATATTCGTTTTCCCGGTCATAATGTAGCATGGTGTCATATAACAAGGCTGAATCAGCTCCGGAAACCAGACTTTGTCCTATACCCAACAGTATTTCTGCTATGAAGAAGGCTGCAAAGGTAGAAGAGAATGAATAGCAGATAAAACCTCCGAAAGCTATGATACAGCCACTGAGCAAACAATTCCGGCGTCCCCAGGCATCTGCCAGATAACCAGTGGGTATATCCAGGGCAACCAGTACAACGGAGTAGACACTTTTCAGTAAAAAAATCTCCTTTAATCCCAAACCGTTTTCTTCATAAAAAAGAACGATAATAGGCATGATCAAAGTGAACCATTTGGAGACTTTGATAAAATATAATGAGATAATATTGCGCTTAAAGGAACCCAAAGGCATGTTTTGATTTAGCATAGCAAAAGTAATAATAATGATGAGAATCTGAGCATCTGGTATGAAAATTGCACACAGGGGAATAAAATGTGAAGTATTCTTTTGAATTTTAATATTAATATCTAATTTTGTTTCAAATTACAACTAAATAACAGTTTTAACTATGAAAATAGAAAAGATTAGCGATATTTATGAGGTATTGAAAGGATATACCCGTAAAAAACGTCTTGTGGTAGCTTATGCAAACGATAGCCATTCGATAGAGGCTGTATATATGGCTGTAAAAGCCGGTTTGGTTGAGGGTATTCTGGTGGGAGATACCGAAGTGATCAAAAATATTTGTAAGGAGAATGGATATGATGAGTCATGCTTTAAGATTGTACATGAGCCAAATGATGTAAAAGGTGCAGAAACTGCTGTGAGTATGATCCGGAACGGAGAGGCAGATGTGATCATGAAGGGGTTGGTGAGTACAGACAAATATATGCGTGCTATTCTGAATAAAGAACGCGGATTGGTTGCCCCAAATGCCATTCTGTCCCATGTAGTTGTAATGGAATGCCCTGCTTATCACAAATTATTGACGATTAGTGATGTTGCTGTTATTCCTTGTCCGGATTTGAATCAGAAAATAGCTATGATCAAATATGTTACCTCTGCTTCAAAAGCATTGGGGGTGGAAAAACCCAAAGTAGCGCTGATTGCGCCCACAGAACAGGTATTGCCGAAAGTTCAGTCGACAGTAGATGCAGCCATATTGTCTAAAATGGGAGAACGGGGACAGATCGGTAATGCTGTGATTGAAGGGCCGATGGCTCTGGATGTTGCTATTGATAAAGAAGCTGCCGGGATCAAGAAAATTACTTCAGCAGTGGCAGGTGATGCCGACTGTCTGATTTTCCCGAACCTGGAATCTGGCAATGTATTTTATAAAACGAATACAAAATTGGGAAATTCCACCCAAGGGGCTGTATTGGTGGGAGCCAAGGTACCCAGCGTACTCTCTTCACGCGGAGATAGTGTCGAAACAAAATTGAATTCGATAGCCCTTGCGGCTCTTTTGTCCGAATAAATAAAAAATGGAGAACAGGTTTTGATGACTGTTCTCCATTTTTCTTTTACAACTGTCCGTTTTCTGCTTTCTGGATCATGTTAGCATTGGCAGTAATATATACTTCCACTCTTCTGTTTTGTGCCCTTCCTGCGGCAGTACTGTTATCAGCGACAGGCTGATCGAATGCCAGTCCCTCGGTTTTAATGCGGGATCTGCTGATACCCTGACCTACCAGGAAGTTTGCAACTGCATCTGCCCGTTCTTTGGAAATACGTTCATTTACAGCACGGGTTCCGGTATTATCGGTATGTCCGTAAATGGTAACGTCTGTATCCGGGGAATTTTTCAGAGATGCGGCGAATTGAGTCAGTGCTTCACGTGAAGAGGAACTCAGTTCACTTTTGTTGGTAGGAAACAGAATTCCGTTATCAAAGGTGACTTTGATGGCCTGCAGGTTGTTGGCATCCTGCACAGATTCAACTTTGGCTCCCTGAATGGCTTCAAGTTCTTTCTTCTGTTTATCCATGCGCCGTCCGATCAGTGCCCCTGTTCCGGATCCTACAGCGGCCCCGATTGCAGCACCAATCGCAGCCCCTTTGCCTTTACCGGCCAGAGCACCGATACCTGCGCCCAAAGCAGCTCCTCCTCCGGCACCGATTGCAGCGCCTTTTCCGGTATTACTCATACTGGCACAGCCTGAAAAAACTGTACCGGACAAAATGATACTTCCTCCGAGTATCGACATAACAAGTAAATTTCTGACTTTCATAGTTTGTTTTTCTCTATTTATCTACGTTTTTATACGTGCGAAATTAAAAAACAATCTATAAAAAAGAGACTAAGTTTATATGAATTTTATACTTTTGTGATAGCTTGAGATATGGTACTAAAATTCAAAAAGATATGTCTGTATATTTTATCAGCGGCATAGATACAGATGCCGGAAAATCGATTGTGACAGGAGTACTTGCCCGTACACTGTTATTAAAAGGAGTGAAGGTGATCACTCAGAAGTTAATTCAGACCGGATATACCGGGATTTCTGAAGATATATTGAAACACCGGGAAATTATGGGGATCGATCCCCTGGATGTGGATAAAGATGGCACTACCTGTCCTTATGTGATGACCTATCCGGCTTCTCCTCATTTGGCTGCTGAAATTGATCATGTTACCATAGATTTAAAACGCATCCACCAGTCAACCGAAAAATTAGCCTCCCTTTATGATGTCGTATTG
>CAJMQA010000274.1 GCA_905215395.1 uncultured bacterium
GCTCCTAAAGCTCCGACAGTCTGTACTTCATTACACATCATTTCACAACGGCGGCAATAGATACATTTCTTCATGTCCCGGACGATGGACGGAGAAGTTTCAACCTGGAAGTTCTTCTGTTCTCCGGCAAAAGGGATTTCCCGGATTTTCAGTTTGGCAGCCAGGCTTTGCAGTTCGCAGTTCCCGGATTTCGGACAGATCAGACAATCGTTCGGATGATCGGAGAGGATCAGTTCCAGAACGGTCTTACGGGCATTCATTACCCGTAAGCTGCTGGTCTTTACCTTCATACCATTTTCGCAACGGGTAGCACATGCCGGCGCCAGGTTACGTCTGCCTTCCACTTCTCCCACACAAATTCTGCAGGAAGCCGGTAGGTTGGTGATGCACATGTCTTTCAGGTTCATATAGCAGAGAGAAGGAATCTGAATACCTATTCCTCTGGCTGCTTCAAGTATCGTCGTTCCCCGGGCAACTTCTACCGTACGATGATCTATTTCTAATGTTATATTTTGTTCCATAAGTTTTAAATTACAGGCGGTCACACCGCATTAAATGTTCGGCAGTGCTCATTAGCCGGCACTGATGGCATTAAATTTACACTTATCTTTACAAGTACCACATTTGATGCATTTGGCTGTATCGATGAAATGGGCTTCTTTGCGTTCTCCGATGATAGCATCTACCGGACAATTCCGGGAACATAACGTACAACCTACGCACAACTGCGGATCAATCCGGAAAGAAAGAAGGGCCTTACATTTGCCGGAAGGACATTTGTGATCCCGGATGTGGGCAATGTATTCATCATAGAAATTATCAATGGTTGAAAGTACCGGGTTGGGAGAGGTTTGTCCCAATCCGCAAAGTGCGGTGTCTTTAATCACCTGGCTCAGATTACGCAGATTGTCCAGATCTTCCATCGTACCTTTACCTTCTGTAATCCGGTTCAGGATTTCATACAGTCGTTTGTTACCGATACGACAGGGAGAACATTTCCCGCAGGATTCTTCTACGATAAAGTCCAGGTAGAATTTTGCAACAGCCACCATACAGTCGTCTTCATCCATAACGATCATACCTCCTGAGCCCATCATGGAGCCTGCAGCCAGCAGGTTGTCGAAGTCGATCGGTGTATCCAGGTGTTTCTCGGTCAGACAGCCTCCGGAAGGTCCTCCGGTTTGTACTGCTTTGAATTTTTTGCCGTTTTTGATACCACCTCCGATTTCGTAGATAACTTCGCGCAGGGTAGTACCCATGGGTACTTCAATCAGTCCTACATTGTTAATCTTTCCGGCCAGCGCGAATACTTTCGTTCCTTTGGAACGTTCTGTACCGATAGAAGCAAACCACTCAGCCCCTTTGGTCAGGATTACCGGGATATTGGCCAGAGTTTCCACGTTGTTAACATTGGTCGGTTTGTTCAGATAACCCGATTCTGCAGGGAAAGGGGGTTTCATGGTCGGTTCACCACGTTGCCCTTCCATAGAATGGATCAGTGCGGTTTCTTCCCCGCATACGAATGCTCCGGCTCCATAGCGGATTTCAATATGAAAGTCAAATCCGGTTCCCAGGATATTGTCTCCTAATAAACCGTATTTTTCAGCTTGTCCGATTGCGATGCGCAGACGTTCAATGGCCAGTGGATATTCAGCCCGGATATAAACCAGACCTTTGCTGGCACCGATGCTGTAACCACAAATCGCCATTGCTTCAATTACGGAATGAGGGTCTCCCTCCATAATGGAGCGGTCCATGAATGCACCTGGGTCACCCTCGTCGGCATTACAGACTACATATTTCTGGTCTGCTTTATATTTACTGGCGAATTCCCATTTCATTCCTGTCGGGAAGCCACCGCCCCCGCGTCCCCGAAGGCCGGAGCGTTTGATTTCGTCAATGACCTCTGCCTGAGTCATTTCTGACAAACATTTTGCCAGAGCTGAATAACCGTCACGGCCAATATATTCTTCGATGTTTTCAGGATCTATAAATCCACAGTTGCGCAAAGCAATCCGCAGCTGTTTTTTGTAGAATCCCATATGTTTGGAATCACTGACTGCCACCTTTTTTTCAGGTTCTTTATAAAGTAGCCGCTCAACTTTACGTCCTTTTATAATGTGTTCATTGACAATTTCTTCAGCATCCTCTGGTTTTACCTGTACATAGAAGGTATTGTCCGGCATGATTTTAACGATGGGGCCTTTCTCACAAAAGCCGAAACATCCGGTTGCAATAACTTGTACATCGTCTTCCAGTGCGCGTTCTTTCAGACACTCTTCCAGTCTACAGATGATGTTCTTACTGGCGGATGCACGACATCCGGTACCCCCGCAGACGAGAATATGCATTTTATAACTCATAGAATAGACTTGTTTTATCGATTAATAATTATTTAGCACTAATCTTTAGCCTTTGCTTTAGCCACAGCTACAGGCCTTAAATGGTCTGGTAGTTTACCGGGATAATTCCCTCCACCAACTCGTCGTTTTTCAGGTATTTCTGAATGATTTCTTCTGCTTTTTCACAGGTTACATGGCCAAAAACAATGGGCTCCTGTCCTGGTTTAGTAATTTCAACTGTCGGCTCGGCGAAGCAATAGCCCATACAACCTGTCTGAGTGACAACTGCTGTAATGCCATTTTTTTCGAGGTTGCTCAGGAAGTAGTTCATGGTTTCTTTACTACCAGCAGCAATTCCGCAAGTGGCCATGGCTACTTTTATCTGAATCAGATTTTCCGGATGCTCACTCTTCTCGCGCAGGTCAATTTTGGATTGTACATTGTCCCTGATCTTTTTTAGGTCGGCAAGTGATTTTATTTTCTCCATAAATAGGAATTTAAAAAATGATGACTGGATTTTATTTTATTTCTGATTAATACTTGGTAAATCAGGCTGATCGGCCTCAATCTCTTTTAGATTTTCCCGGATCATATCCTGCAAAGCAGGAAGAATATCCGGATGACTTAGGGGAACTCCCTCCAGAACCTGTTTGATCTCTTCCGTGTCGAAAAGATAAGTTCCGGTGTCAGTACTGTGTTTGTATATAAAATGGAGTTCCGGATTGGCCGCAACCAGCAGGCCGAGCGTTTCGCCCATATCCCCCAGCGGAGGACGATCCAGATGGGAATGAGTGAAAATAGCCTTGAGCTTTGTTCCTTTTCCCAATTGGGAACTGATAAGAACCTCTCCACCGGTGCGTTCAGCATTTTGCTGGAGAAGAGGAATTCCCAGACCTACTTTACGCACTGTGCGGCTGGTGAAAAAAGGATCTCTGACCCGGGTCAGAGTTTCCTCATCCATTCCTGTTCCGTTATCACTGATTTCAATGACAAAACTATCTCTACCATGATCCTCACAGATCGTGATTTCTATCTTCTGAGCCTCTGCCCGGATAGAGTTTTGGACGATATCCATGATATGAGATGCTAAATCTTTCATTGAAAATGCTTACAAATTCAAAGATTTGAAGATTATTTTTTTATTAAACTGTTATTCTAGGGTCAAAATTAATTTAAATTAGTAAAATTACAACGATTGCGTTTAAAAAATGTGGATATTTAGTTTGTTGACTGTTTTTCGTATGGATTCAAATGAAATTTCACTGAGTGTCAGGAGTGTAGAAACGCAACCGATTTGTTCAGGATAATGGGCATCGGAAGATTGTATAAACGCAGCTTGCTGCAGTTCCGGATGTTGGAACAAAAAAAATTCTGTTGAGGTGTGAGGACTGAGTTCGAGGGCATCATATTTCAGATCGTGGGGGATGAATCCAAGCTGTGAGAGAACACTGAAGCGTGTTTTATCGATATGTGCCGGAATAAAGATTCCGTCTAGTTCATGAACTTTTTTTTCCACTTCTTCAATATTTTGATCCAGTGCAGAGATCAGCAGGTTTTCTTCCTGGTAAATGATATTGTCCTGAAGGTCTGCCACTACCTGATAACCGAATTTATCCGGGTTGTTGGGTATTCCGGGTAAGTGAAGGTCCAGGTATGCCTGGAATTCTGTCAGCCGCTCATCGTCTGGAAAAAAAGCAAGACAGTGAGCTTCTTCCTCTGTGGTCACCTCTGCCCCGGTCAGTACATAGATTCCCTTTTCTTTTCCGTAATCGCGGATAATCGCGGATTGACGGGTGGAATTATGATCTGTGATACCGATGATATCCAATCCTTTTTCCCCTGCAATCCGGATGATATTAGCCGGACTCATTTCCAGATCGCCGCATGGAGAAAGAATTGTGTGTATGTGTAAATCGGCACGCAGATTTGCCATAGACTCAGAATTACCTGTTTTTTAATAGTTCAAATATTTCTCCTGTGATTTCGAAGGTTTGCCTGGTTGTGCTCAATATCGGAATGTTTTCAGTTTCACTTTCTGTGATTGTGTCTGCTTCCGGTTGATAACCTTTGACAAGTACGATGGCCGATAATTCCTTCAGGGAAGCAATAGCCATGATGTTTTTATGTGTCTGCAGGGTGATCCAGATATTCCCTTCTCCTGCATTTCCCATTACGTCACTTAACAGGTCGGAGGTATATCCTCCTTGAACTTCACGGTTTAAGCCGGCAGCTCCGCAACATACTTTCAGGTTTAATTTTTCTGCAATTTCTTTGACTGTCATTTTGTTTGTATTAGATTAATTTCGTTTACTGAATTTATCCATACCCCAGATAGCAGCAGATAATTCCATCGACTCTTCAGGGGTTAACAAGCCTTCCCGGGTCAATACTTTTTGCATGAAAATGCACTGGTTTAATTTGGCTTTGCCCTGTACGACATCCTGGGCAAGGGCTTCACAGGAAGG
>CAJMQA010000275.1 GCA_905215395.1 uncultured bacterium
TAGAAAAAGATGCTGGGATTATGCTGAATATTACAGGAGGAGGCATTAAGCGTGTGAAGAGAGAAAAACAATTGGTTAATAAAAGTCCTGATTGTGTTTTTCCATTAGATGCAGATCCGGATATGATACGTGAAACTGTTATGGAATTGTTTATATAAGCAAACATAGTTACTTTATATAGGAGCCTTCATTTTTTATGGAGGCTTTTTTTGGGGGTGGACTTTTGATAAAATATATCTACCTTTGTCTTGATAATTACGGTTACATATGATAAAGCAGAAGAGAAATATCAGTTTAAAGAAATATCTGATCATAGATTTTTATTATTCTGTTCTGAGACGGGACTGGCGGATTTCGACTTTTTTGACGGATATTTTCCTGAAGACATTTGCCATTGCTGTAGTTTCTGTGGATCGTTTTGTTAAAGATGCCTGCAGTATTTCTGCTTCGGCCTTGACCTTTTATTCCACTTTGTCGTTTATTCCTGTGGTAGCACTGATTCTGGCTATTGCGAGAGGGTTTGGAGCCGCAAAGGCTCTGGAAGATTGGGTAAAAGAACAAACTTATACCAATCCGGATGTCATGGAATGGGTGCTGGGAGTTGCCAATAAAGCATTGGAAAATACTCAGGGGGGATTGGTGACCGGACTTGGTATTGTCTTGTTGTTGTGGGCTGTTATCCGGATGCTATCCAGTACAGAGCTGGCTATGAACCGTATCTGGGGAGTAAAAAAAGGACGTAGTGTCGTGAAAAAATTTACAGATTACATGTCCATCTTATTTATAGCTCCGATCCTGGTGGTCCTGATCAGTAGTATGAACGTATTTATGATGTCAAATCTACAGGAATTCGCTATGGAGGAAGGATTTTTAAGTTATGCTAGTGTTGCGATCAAGGCTGTTTTAGCTTTAGTGCCATATGTGCTGGTATGGTTCCTTTTTGTCTTCCTGTATATGTTTATGCCGACCACACCTGTGAAATTTAAGTATGCCTTGATTGCAGGGGTGATTGCAGGTACTGTTTTTCAGGTGGTACAATGGTTTTATATCCGCTTTCAGATAGGGGTGAGTTCATATAATGCTATCTATGGTGGTTTGGCAGCCTTACCCTTATTGTTAGTCTGGTTGCAATTGAGCTGGAGTATCGTATTGTGGGGAACGGAATTGTGTTATATCATGAGGAACCGTCATTTTTTATACCGGAATGCCCTGAATGCTGATAACCGCTGGGTAGATAATGTGGAGGTGACTATCCGGATGCTAAAGTATATTTCTGATGAATTTTCTCACAATAACGGAAGTCCGACTTTAGCAATGGTTTGTAAAAAATTGCGGATGAGCTCCAGTAAAGTACGGATTGTCATGCAGGAATTGGTGGATATGAAAATTCTGGTCGAAGTAAAAGGAGATGATGATGTTGCTTACTTTCCTGCTATAGATTTCCATCATCTGACGATGGCAACAATTATAAACCGTCTCTCTCATTTAAGTGAGAATCGGGGAGAGGAGTGGAAAGTGCGTTTGGTGGAAGCCGTAAATCAGGAGTTCGGAAAAGATACTTTTGCCTGAGAAGGAGAAGTGAATGTTATTTATTTTGTTGTTTGATATTTTTTGAGTATATTAGGCTCAAATTTATAAACTATGAGAAGAAAAATAGAGTTAGAGTACATATTTTCGTCTTCTGTAAAGGTCTTGTTTTCCCGTCTTAGTACCCCTGCTGGTTTGGCTGAGTGGTTTGCTGACGATGTTTTTCAGAAAGGAGACCAATTTGTTTTTATCTGGAATAATACAGAACATCCTGCCACTCTCCTCGAATTGAAACCTAATAGTTTTGTGCGTTTTCGATGGGATGATGCAGAGGATGAAGATGAATATTTTGAGTTTAGTATTCATGTCGAACCTTTGACAGGAGATGTGGCATTGATTATTACAGATTATGCAGATGAAGAGGAGATAGCGGATTCAACGGAATTATGGAATAAGCAAATGGATATACTCCACAGGAATTTAGGAGCCTGAGCAGAATGGTGAATTTAGTTTTTTGACTTTCCCTGATAAAATACTACATTTGTGCCGGTTTAGTTGCATATAGAAAATGAAAAAACTACATATATTTATGCTCAAAAGCTTTAGCGGGCCTTTTGTAGCAACTTTTTTTATCAGTATGTTCGTCTTGATTATGCAGTTTTTGTGGCGTATGATAGATGATCTTGTAGGGAAGGGATTGGAGATTTCTGTCATTGCAGAGTTATTGCTTTATGTGGCTACAACACTGGTTCCGATGGCATTGCCTTTGGCTGTTTTGCTGTCTTCTATTATGACTTTCGGGAGTTTGGGGGAAAACTATGAATTGATAGCTTTAAAAGCTGCCGGTATATCTTTGTACCGGATTATGAAACCCCTGATTGTACTGATTGTCTGTCTGACCATTTTTGCGTTTGTATTTTCAAACAATATCCTTCCGGTAGCTAACTTAAAGATGTATAGTCTTTTGTACGATATCCGGAGGCAGAAACCGGAAATGTCATTTAAAGAGGGAATCTTTACAAATGATTTGGAAGGATATAGTATTAAGATAGATAGAATCAACAAAAATACAGGTATGATGTATAATATGTTGATTTACAATCATAAGGATGGTAGTGGAAACTATGAAGTAACAAAAGCTGATTCCGGAATGATGGTCAGTGATGCTAAAAGTAATATTTTAGAATTGACACTTTACAATGGACATACTTATACTGATGAAGGGTTAAAAAATCCCAATGCCCGGAAAACTTTTCCTTTCCGTAGAATAAAATTTGATAAAGAAACCGTATTGATTGATTTGCCAGGGAATGATTTGAAACGGACAGATGAGGACGGTTTTCGTTCATATGCCATGATGTTGAGTCTAAAGCAATTAAAAGATACCATTAAATCAGCACAAGATTTGCTCAGGATCCGGAAAGCTGCAGATGCCCGGAGGTTACTGACTTCCAATTACCAGAAAAGTAAAAACTCAAATCCTCAGCGGGATAGTGTACTTGTTCTGGAGGCGGTGAATCGGTATAGTGACCCGGATAGTTTGTATCAAAGTTTTGATATAGAGGAACAACGTCGTTCTCTGGATAATGCCCTGCAATATGCAAGAGAAGTAAAACAGCGTAGCGATGATAATCTGACCTATTATATTGCACGTCAGGAAGGGGTCATCAAAAATCAACTGGAATGGCACCGGAAATTTTCCCTTTCATTTGCTTGTTTTATATTTTTCTTTATTGGAGCCCCTTTGGGAGCGATTATCCGTAAAGGAGGGTTAGGAATGCCGGTTGTCGTTTCGGTATTTCTGTTTATTATCTATTATATCATTTCGATGATGGGAGAACGTTCAGCCAAGGAAGCTGTCATCTCTCCGGGGATGGGAATGTGGCTTTCTGCGTTTATTCTTTTACCATTGGGAATTATACTGACGTATAAGTCTGTCACGGATTCGGAGATGATGAATACCGAGGCCTATGTCAAATTC
The DNA here is from genome assembly GCA_905215395.1 of uncultured bacterium. Classification (GTDB taxonomy): domain Bacteria; phylum Bacteroidota; class Bacteroidia; order Bacteroidales; family Marinifilaceae; genus Odoribacter. The sequence goes on from CAJMQA010000275.1 coordinate 3,509, forward strand.
TTTAAGAAATTTACAAAACTATTAGAAAAAAGGAAAGAGGGAGAGGTTGTATTTATGAATAAGGGAGGAAATTTTGTGTTGAAAATCTGGGATGGATTTATTGGTATTTTTAAAAGAAGGCGGTAAAAATGTCAGATTTGAGAATTGTTTACATGGGAACTCCCGATTTCGCGGTGTTGCCTTTAAAGAAAATAGTTGAAGCAGGTTACTCTGTCGTAGGGGTTGTCACCAATCCGGATAAACCGGCAGGTAGAGGACAGCAACTTCAGGAATCTGCGGTAAAAAAATACGCCCGGGAGATGGGGCTCAAGGTATTGCAGCCTGAAAAATTCCGGGAGGAAACATTCCTGAAAGAACTGGCTGATCTGAAAGCTGATCTGCAGCTGGTAGTTGCCTTTAAAATGTTGCCCGAAGTAGTGTGGAATATGCCTCCTTTAGGAACTGTAAATCTGCATGCTTCATTACTACCTGACTATAGGGGAGCAGCTCCTATCAATTGGGCTATTATGAATGGGGAGACGCGTTCCGGAGTTACTACATTTCTGTTGAAGCATGAAATAGATACCGGAAATATCATTTATCAGCAGGAAGTAGAGATTAATGAGACGATGAATGCTGGTGAATTACACGATCTTTTAAGGGATGCCGGTGCTGAGTTGTTATTGAAAACGGTTGAGGCAATAGAACAAGGAGATTACCCTTTGAAAGATCAGACTAAACTATTGAATGGAAGGGAAGCTATTCATGCACCTAAGATTTTTAAGGAGGATATGAAGATATGTTGGGAGCATACGCTTGATTCTATCTATAACCATATCCGGGGGTTGTCCCCTTTCCCTGCAGCCTGGACTGAGTTGAGACATAAGGTAAACGGAAATATTGTTCCTTTAAAGATTTTTAAAACAACCAAGGTGCTTCGGGAGCACAACCAGATGCCGGGGAGTATTCATACAGATGGCAGGAAAAGCTTTGAAGTTTCTGTTACCGGAGGTATGATTATGATAGATGAATTGCAGCAATCCGGCAAAAAAAGGATGAGTACAGAGGATTTCTTGCGTGGTTTCCGTTTGGAGGAATATGAATTGAATATTTAAGCTTTTTGTATAGTTGGCAATGTTTATGCGGTTTTACTTTTTAGAAAAGTAAAATATGGAACTTCTGAAAGTAAATGACTTATGAAAAAACTCTCTTTTTTTGTAAAAAAAATGCCAAAAAAATTTGGAGAAAGGTGATTTGTTGATTTATCTTTGCACCCGCTTTCAGAAACACAGCGCAGCAGAAACCAACAATCTGTAA
>CAJMQA010000276.1 GCA_905215395.1 uncultured bacterium
CTACTTGTGGTCCGGGAGTTTTGCCTTCCTATCTGGTTCCATTGACAAAGCAAACCTTTGATTTCACTATTTATCCTGTGAAGTAAAAAGAGAGAGAGTGATATATACTAATGAGGATATCTCCGGAAGGAGGTACCTCATTGGTTTTTCTGTTTTTCTTCCGGGGTTAAATCTATAAAACATCATGAACAAAATACCGGAAAATGATTTTACCCGATTAGCCTCATTGGATATACTTAGAGGTTTTGACTTATTTCTTCTTGTCTTTTTTCAGCCGGTGTTCGTTGCACTGGTACGACAGTTGAATCTGCCATTTCTCGATGAGGTTCTTTATCAGTTCGACCATGAGGTTTGGGAAGGATTTCGTTTCTGGGATCTTGTAATGCCGCTTTTTCTCTTTATGACAGGGGCTTCAATGCCTTTTTCCTTATCTAAATACAAAACTGCTTCTGTAGATTATTGGCCTGTTTACCGACGGATTCTTAAACGGGTTATTTTACTTTTTATCTTCGGAATGATTGTCCAGGGAAATTTACTTGGATTTGATAGTAAGCACATTTATTTCTATTCTAATACATTACAATCTATTGCTGTTGGTTATTTTATTGCAGCAGTTATCCAATTACATTTTTCATTCAGATGGCAGATAATAATAACGTTGTTATTGCTTCTTGTCTACTGGATTCCTATGACATTTCTGGGTGACTTTACCCCGGCAGGAAATTTTGCAGAGCAGGTAGATCGATGGGTTCTGGGACGTTTCCGGGATGGAGTTTTTTGGAATGAAGACGGAACCTGGAGCTTTTCATCTCAATATAATTATACATGGATATGGAGTAGCCTGACATTTGGGGTTACTGTGATGCTTGGAGCTTTTGCCGGAAAGATAATGAAAGAAGGCAAGGCGAACCGGAAAAAGGTGGTACAAATATTACTGCTTATTGGTCTGTTATTGATCGGTCTGGCAGAGTTGTGGAGTTTGCAAATGCCTGTCATTAAGCGTTTATGGACAGCCAGTATGACGTTACTGTCCGGTGGATATTGCTTTTTGCTCATGGCATTGTTTTATTACTGGATTGATTATAAAGGGCATACACGGGGATTGAATTGGTTGAAAGTGTATGGTATGAATTCTATTACTGCCTACGTGCTCGGTGAGGTAGTGAATTTCCGTTGTATTGCAGCTTCGGTCAGTTACGGATTAGAGCAATATTTAGGAAATTATTATTTAGTATGGTTGACCTTTGCCAATTATCTTATTCTTTTTCTACTTTTGAGAGTAATGTATAAATGTAGGTTCTTTTTGAAGGTTTGATTAAATAAATGTTATGAAAAGCTGTAAAGTATATTTGTTCTTTATTGTTTTATCTGGTATAGCCGGATTGTTGAATGCACAAGGTGCGAGGTATGTATATAGTGTACCGAATATTCCCTGGGAGGAGTCATTGGGGAATCATCGTGCCATATTACAAATAGATGAATCATCGGAAGTGTTTACACTTGATTTTGACTGGCGTCGTCCGGACCGGAATATAGATGAGACGTGTTTTTTGATTTTACATGCGGAAACGGGTGATACGGTACAGAATATAAAAAGAGTGGATGTATCTGCTGAAAAATGTAAATTGATGTTTGGACCAGCCGTTAAAGGATTGTATTACTTTTATTATCTGCCTTATAAAGTGGTGCATGGATATGGTGCTTATAATGGTGATTATATAGCTAAAGAGAAAGCACCTGATTCGGTCTGGTTGACGGAGATAGACAGAGTAAAAGATATTCCGCAGGCATTGGTGACAAAGGTAGAATCACGAACGAAATTTGACAGCTTTTATCCGATGGAAGTTACAGCTACCGGGATAGAGAAAGAGCAGTATATGAAAAAGTACAGAACGCCACTCTATCTGTTTTCGGAGGATCGGACTAATCCGATCCGGATGCGTGATCATCTTCCGTTGAAATGGATGGACCAACCACAGGGACAGGTTTTCAGAGGTATGGCAGCTCCCAATGAATATTATACTTTTCAGATTGGGTTATGGGCCGGTAGAGGAGAAGTTAATAAAATATCTTATAAAGCCTCTGCATTGCAATGCGGTGCGGAGCGTATTCCACAACAGGCCATTACCTGTTTTAATGTAGAAGGTATCGATCCTTATGGAAAAGAATTCCGCAAAGAGGTTAATGTAGGCAAAGGGTATGTACAACCTTTATGGTTTGGAATAGATGTCCCTGCCGGGCAAAAAGCGGGACTGTATCAGGGTACGATAGTGATAAGTGACGAATCCGGAAGAAAAGGAGTAGTACCGTTGAGCATTCGTATCGAAGGAGAGCCTCTTGCTGACAGAGGGGATAGTGAACTGTGGAGACATAGCAGGCTGAGATGGCTGAATTCTACTTTGGGCATATCGGATATGCCGACTCAACCGTATGCTTCGATGACGGTGAGCAAGAATGAGGTGGGCTGTTTGGGACGTACAGTATCAATTGATGAGCCAACAGGGCTACCGGGACAAATAGAAGCATGGAATACGGAAATTCTTGAAAGTCCGGTGAAATTTATTATCCGGACCACTGAAGGAGATAAAGAATTGAAAGGTTCTGCTTTACTGACAGAACAGACAAATGGACACGTGAGCAGGAGCTGGAAAGCGGAAGATAACGATTTGATTGTGACTTGCAGAAGTGTGATGGAGTTTGATGGCTGGATGAATTATGTATATACACTTACCCCTAAAAAAACAGTTGAAGTAGAAGATATTCGATTGGAGATTCCGGTGAAAGCTGAAGTCGGTTCTTTTTTTCTGGGAGCAGGATTACTGGGACAAGAGACACCGCAACAATATAACGGGAAGTGGGATGCTGCGGAGAGAAAAGTAGAGGAGCCGGGAATATCTTTAGCTACTTCTAAAGAGCAACACGGTTTATGGCCATTTGATAGTTTTTGGATCGGGAATGCACATGCTGGTATTCATTGTGAATTCAGGGGGAGTACTTATAGCGGACCGTTATTGAATTTGTATCGTCCGGCATATCCTGAAAGCTGGTATAATAGTGGGAAAGGAGGATTCTCCATCCGAAAGGAGGCGGGAAAAGTGCAGGTTACCGCATATAATGGTAGCAGGACTTTGGAAGCGGAGAAACCCATTCATTTTGATTTTGCTATGATTATTACTCCGGTGAAACCCATTCATTTTGACAGGCAATTTACAGACCGTTATTATCACAACGGCCCTAAACCAACTCCACAGGCTGAAGATCTGAAAGCTGGCATACGCATTATTAATATGCATCAGGGAAACGAGTATAATCCGTTTATTAATTATCCGTTCCTGACCGGAGGTAAAATAAAGAATTTCACAAAAGAATGGCATCAAAAGGGATGCAAGGTGAAAATTTATTATACACTTCGTGAACTGAGTAATGCGACTGCTGAGATATGGGCTATAAGGAGTTTGGGACATGAAATTCTGAAAGACGGTAAGGGAGGAGGGTTTCCGTGGTGCCGTGAACATTTTGTGACAGATTATACACCACAATGGTATGAGCATTTTGAATATACAAATGAGTTGGGGATTACTGCCGATGCTTCTATTTTGACAGCAGAAAGTGATTCTCGTTGGTATAATTACTACATCGAAGGACTTGCCTGGATGGTACGTAATTATGATATTGACGGGATTTATCTGGATGATGTTTCTTTTGATCGTTGTATATTGAAACGTATGCGCCGGGCTATGGAAAGTGTAAAGCCGGATTGTCTGATAGACCTTCACTCTAATACTGGTTTCTCTAAAGGGCCTGTCAATCAGTATATGGAATTTTTCCCGTATATAGATAAACTGTGGTTTGGAGAAAGTTTCTTATATGATAAAATGTCGGCAGCCAACTGGCTGGTTGAATCATCGGGTATTCCTTTCGGACTGACAGGAGATATGCTCTTCAGAGGTGGAAATGCGTGGTTAGGAATGCAGTATGGTATGACAGTACGTTATCCATGGTTTACGGAGGGAGTCAATTGTGATCCGCGTGCGGTATGGCGTATTTGGGATGAATTTGGAATAGCCGATGCTACCGTATTGGGATTTTGGGAAAATACACCGGCAGTGACTGTTTCTGATGAGGCTGTGAAAGTTACGGCTTATCGTAAATCCGATAGGGTGTTACTCTCTTTGGGTAATTATTCGGATGAAGTGAAGGTGGTAGAGTTAAATCCGGATTGGAAACAGTTGGGGATGGAACCGGGCAAAGTGAGGATAATTGCACCGGAAGTACCGGATTTCCAACCAGCGGGTGAATGGAAAGTAGGAGATAAGATTACACTTCAACCCCGGCAAGGGTGGTTACTCTATTTAGAGTATTGATTTATTCTTTTAACTGAGGGGATGTATTGAATTATAATTGATGAAAAACAATAATAAATGACGAAATGATTATGAGGAAAGATTTTTATTTATTGCTCTTACTCCTGATGTCGATCGTTCCGGTAAAGGCAGCTTTTCAGCCTCAATATTCTGTGGCTGGTTTTTATCCTCTGGAGCACACAGGGCGTGAAGTATATTCGATGAACCCGGCCTGGCGTTTTTATAAAGGAAGTGCGGTGGGTGCCGAAGCAAAAGAATTTAACGACAAAGCCTGGCAGGTGGTGTCTTTACCTAATGGTATTGAGTATCTTCCTACTGAGGCTAGTGGTTGCATCAATTATCAGGGGGAAGTATGGTATCGTAAACACTTTACTCCATCCGAAGCATTGAAAGGAAAGAAACTGTTTCTCCACTTTGAAACC
>CAJMQA010000277.1 GCA_905215395.1 uncultured bacterium
TTCCCTCCGGTTCGGGTTCGGGATCCGGGTCTGGCTGTTCTTGTCCTTCCACGTAAGGAGGATTGTACAGATCCTGATTTAAGTCAGAGAAGTCGTGACAACCTGTTAATGCCGGGAAAAGTATAGAAGCGATGAGTAACTTCTTTAAATTGGATTTATATTGTAACATAACTATTTGTTTTTAGAATTTTAGAAACCAACATTGATACTGAAACCAAAAGTACGTGAGTAGGGCAGTGACGAGAAATCAAGTGCCTGTGAGAACATACTTGTGTCATATCCACCTTCCGGGCTTGTTCCGGGGGTATGTTTCATCAGATATGCCAGATTTCGTCCAACGAATGATACTCTCAGACTGGAAACAGGCGTTTTTCTTAAAAGCAGGCTTGGGAAAGAGTATCCGAATGAAATTTCTTTCAGACGAATGAAAGATGCATCATAAACAAATTCTTCTGCAACAGCCTGCTGACGTCCGCCTACTGCCTGATAAAATAGTTGGGCATCAATTCTTTGTGTATTGACAGTACCATCTTCATTCACTCCCGGCAATAGTAGTTCGCCTCTTTGTTCCGTACGTTTGGAAATACCATGGCTGGTAGCGATTGCTTCGGATACGGAAACCACATCTCCTCCGAATTTCATGTCGAATAAAGCCGACAGGGTGAAGCCTTTATAAGTGAAGCTGGGAGTTACAGACATTAGTAAATCCGGCTGTATGTTACCAATCGGATGGTCGAGGCTGTACTGCTCATCTGTTGTAAATACAGGTACTCCGTTCTTCATTATTATCTGACCATTTTCGTCTCTTTTATACATTCGCTTGGCATAGATATCGCCTAATTTGCCTCCTTCTACTGCACCTACGTATACAGGCATGAATTGATCGCCTTCAAAATAGATATGCTTTTTCTTTTCATTCAGTTCCTTTACAGTCGATGTGTTGTGAGAAAGATTTACGTTCAGATTGAATGTGAAATCTTTTGTTTGTACAGGAGTCGCATAGATCATGGCTTCGACACCTTTATTGACGATTAATCCGGAATTGATCCAGCGGAGCTTCCAGGGAGCAGCTTCCGGAATCGTCATAATCTGGTCAGTAGTTCGGGTATAATAATAGGTAAAGTCGAATCCTAAACGATTATTTAAGAATTTCATATCTACCCCGGCTTCGTAAGACCAGGATGTTTCAGGTCTCAGATTGTTGTTGGCCTTGGTCGATGATAATTCCGGTTTTGTAGCCTGTCCTTTCAGATATCCACCTTCCCATCGGTTATAAATTGCGTATGGAGGAGCGTCTTTACCTACCTTAGCTGCTGAAAGGCGTACTTTGGCGAAAGTTATCCATTCGGGCATTTTATTCCAATGTGTACGGACAAAGTCGGATGCAACAAATCCCAGATTGAAGGAGGGATAGAAGTAAGAATTATTATCCTTTGGCAATGTTGACGACCAGTCATTACGGGCTGTAATATCCAGAGACACATACTCATTGTAAGCCATCTGTACAGAACCGAATACAGAATTGGTAGCTCTGCGCCAACCGTTTTCTGTTACGTTGTTGATATTATTGGCAAAGTTCCAGTACCATTGGTTCTTGTAGGTCATATTTTCTACATCACCACCGTATATATTCTGGTCACTGTACATAAAGTTGGCACCCGCCATGTAATTAAGCTGGAATTTTTCACCGAATTTATTGTTTCCAATCAGCAGAAATTCTGCATTCGATTCAAAGTGGTTCTCTTCCTGGCGAGTCAGGCGGTCTTCTTCTATTTCCTGCATTGTATTATATTTCGTACCGTTGGAAAGATCCGATTCTACAATGCGGGTACGATAATAGTCAAATGCGTATTTTGCAGAGAGATACAACCAATCTGTAAAGTTCAGTTTCAGGTTGTAGAAACCGAATGCGCGCCAGCGTTCATCCTGATTCTGACGCTGTTTGTTCACGTAATATGGATTTAGGTATTCAGTGGTGGGAGGAGTCCAGTTCACATGAAATTTTTCGGGGGTTGAGTATTGTGACAAGTCAGAAAGGCGTATGTTATTGGGTACAAGGAGTAATTGCGAAACTTCTCCATACGCACCATAAGTCGGACGGTTTTCTGCTTTCGTGTTTGACAGTGAAACTTTGGCATCCATTGACAGATATTTGTTCATTTTCATACCTGCATTCAGATCGATATTGATTTTGCGCAATGATTCTCCGGTGAACATACCATCTGCATTTGAATATCCGAAGGAGGTACGGAAGTGTGCATCCTCTTTCATGTTTCCAATGGCTACACTGTGGTTTTGTGAAAAACCGGTGTTGAAGTAGTCTTTCATTTTACTGCCATAGTTCAAATAGGGTATTTCTGCACCGTTCCATGCTGTCTTTAAACTTCCGTCCAGTTCAGAACCGAAGCTATATATCGATTGAGGTGAATATTCACCATTATTTCCTTGTCCGTATTTCTTTTGGCGTTCCAACTCATCAGCAACCTGCGTCCATGTGAAAGTTCCGGAATAATTGACACCAAATCCGTCTTTCCTTGTTCCCTTTTTGGTTGTAACCAGGATCACACCATTACCGGCACGCGACCCATAGAGGGCTGCTGCATTTGGTCCTTTTAATACGGAAATAGACTCAATGTCTTCAGGGTTGATGTCGAATGAAGTGCTACCACGGTCTACTCCACCATACATTGAAGCACCCGAATAACTTTCTTCGGTGAAAGGTACACCATCTACAATCCAGAGAGGTTGGTTGTTGTCTGCTAAAGAAGAGTTACCACGGATGGTGATTTTGGCAGAGCCGCCAAGACCTGTTGTAGATGAGTTGATAGATAATCCGGCTACTTTCCCTTGCAGGGCATTGGCTACCTGAGCATCTCCGGTAGATGTCAGAGCATCCCCTTTTACGTCTTGAACGGCGTACCCAAGCATCTTTTTTTCACGTTTGATGCCCAAGGCGGTCACTACTACCTCGTCAATAATCTGAGTATCGCTTTGCAGGGTCAGATTGATTACGTTCTGTCCTTTGAACGGGATTTCCTGTGATTTATATCCAATATAGGAAAATGTGATAACGGGGTTTACTTCATTGGTTACTAATGCGTAATTTCCATCAAAATCAGTAATGACTCCGTTTGTGGTTCCTTTCACCAGTACATTCACCCCGATCAGTGGTTCACCGGATTCGTCAACGACCTGTCCGCTGATCTTTTTTTCTTTCCCGGTTTGTTGTTGCTCTTTGTTGTTCTGATCCTTTTTCTCAGAAAGATAGATGATATTATCTTCAACTTTGAAACTAATATTTTTTCCTTTCAGCACCAGGTTCAAAACATCCTCTACAGCTGCATTTTTTAATGACAACGGTTCTACTGAAATATCAGACAGTTTATCGTCATAAAAGAACTGGAACTTTGACTGTGCCTGGATCTGTTGAATAATGCTTTTTAAGGTAGTATGAGGTGTATTAAGGTTCAACTGAGCCATGCTCCATTGCACCGGAACTACCATGAGTAAAAGAATCAATAAAGCTCGGCATAATTTAGAGCTTCGAAAATAATGATTGCTTTTCATACAAAAAATTTAATGGTTATACAATTGTTATATCTTAATCCTTAGAGGTATTATTATCCCCGTTTATATATGAAACAATAATGATGAAAATAACACTTACTGCAAATCTGTGTTTTTTTTAAATAAACTTTGTTTTTGTCCGGATATGGGGGCTCCGACTGTCAAAACTTATATAATATGGTTTTTCCTAACGGGAGATACGTTTGGTCTTGCATTGTTTCATTCTGTTTCATTCGTCTGAGAATTTTGTTTCAATAGGTTGAGAAACTTTTCTCAATAGGTTGAGAAAGTTGTTTCAATACGATGAAACAAAATTCTCAAAGCATTGAAACAACAATAAGGTATAATGCGAATCACTCCCTTTACCTGCAAGCGTCATAAAACGTTTGAGAGTAAAGGGAGTGAATAGAAACTATCGCTGTGATATTACACGTGGACCGATAGTTTTAGTTCGGATGAGTTATTAATTCTTTTTCTCTTTTGAGAAGGAGTAAGGGAAATCAGCAGGTTGCGTACCTCTTTGCAAATTGGGTTGACTGTCCATATTGCATTTTATGACTCCACCTTTGAGTATATCTTCATGTTTCAGGTAATTCTTTGTATAGTTAGTACCATCAAACAGGAGTGATTCTATATACATATTATCATTATTGTTGTCAGGGGCATCAATTACCAGATTGTTGCCATTCTCCAGATGGAGAGTTGCTTTCTTGAATAACGGTGCGCCAAGTACATATTCGTCTGTTCCGGGACATACAGGATAGAAGCCTAATACAGAGAACACATACCATGCCGATGTCTGTCCGTTGTCTTCATCTCCGCAATAACCGTCAGGACCGGGAGTGTACATGCGATTCATAACCTGGCGCAACCAGTATTGGGCTTTCCAGGGTTGTCCGGCATAGTTATATAGATAGATCATATGCTGAATGGGTTGATTGCCGTGTGCATAGTTACCCATATTCATAACTGTCATTTCACGTATTTCGTGAATCACTTGTCCATAATAGCTTTCATCAAACAAGGGAGGAACGGCAAACACGGAATCCAGCATGTTGACAAATGATGTTTCACCTCCCATAAGGTCTATTAATCCTTGCGGATCGTGAAATACAGACCAGGAGTAGTGCCAGCTATTGCCTTCGGTGAATGCATCTCCCCATTTCAGTGGTGAGAAGGGAGATTGGAACTGACCGTCTTCATT
>CAJMQA010000278.1 GCA_905215395.1 uncultured bacterium
GAAAGGGCGGGGCAATTGGATATACTGGAAGTACTTCCGAATGTCTTAAAGGATTCTTTGCCGGGTGGAATGCCGGCCTTATATCAGGAAAAGCTGCAGGCCGGCAGATATATGACCCTGAAAATCCTGAAACGGGATTCTGCAGCCTTACTGGTAGATGTGACAGACTTATTGACGGCCCGTAATTCTATCCTGGGGTTGAACAGACATGGTATGGATCTGCATGTCGGACGTGTATTTCCGGAATATTCCGGTATTTCGGAAATAGGAGAACCACAGGAGGACGTGCTCCTGATCCGTTCTGTACAATGCTATCAACCTTCTAATCCTGCGGAACAGTTGGCTCCGGGGGACTTTCCGCTCCCCTTAAAAACCCCCTGGGAAATAGGCACTGCTTTGTGTCTGTTGCCGGAACAGCCTCTTGCTATACGCCGGTTTGACGGACGGATAGAATATTTTGTGGATAGTTTTAAAACTTATGGGGAAAATCCGTTTGCAGCTGTAAATGTTGCCGGGGTTAAACGCTGGAGGCTGGAACCTAGTCCCCAAGATATGGAGCGTTATAAGACCGGGAAGTTGGTGGAGCCTGTCAAACCGATTGTTTTTTATATCGACCGGAATACTCCGCATTTTCTGGTTCCCTGTATTATTTCCGCCGTGAAGGTCTGGAACAAAGCTTTTGAAAAGATTGGATTTAAAAATGCAATCAGGGCCTTTCCGGAGCCGGAAAACGATCCCCGGATAACTCCTGACAATCCCAATTGTTCTTATATTTCCTATTTGCTTTCTCCCCGTCAGAATGCCACCGGCGGGATCATCACCGATTCCCTTTCCGGCGAGATATTGAGCGGTCGGGTATCTGTTTATCACAGCTTTCTGGATATGGTGCAGCAATGGTATTTTAATCAGTGTGCACAGGTAGATCCGGAGATACATCGTGCCGTTGTATCCGATACCTTGCTGGGACGTCTGGCTGAGTTCGTGATCTCTCACGAAGTGGGGCATTCGTTGGGATTGTGTCATAATTTTATAGGAAGCTCGGCTTATTCTGTGGAGCAGATTCGCAATGCTGATTTTGTGGCGGAACATGGTTTCGGGACTTCTATCATGGATTATATGCGTTTCAACCATCTGGCCCAACCGGAGGACTACGTCGCCTTGCAGGATCTGATTCCCCGTGTGGGAAAATACGATGAGTTTGCCATTGCATGGGGGTATCGTTTTTTTCCGGACAAAAGCGAAGAGGAGGTGTTTCCCGTACTGAGGCAGTGGGTGACCGAGCAACAACAACAACGGGAACTGAGATTCGGGGGAATGAGCAGTTCTGAACCGGAGTCACAAGCTGAGGATTTGAGTGATGATTTGCTTGTTGGCAATGCTTTAGGGATTGAAAATCTGAAATATATTGCTCGGAATCTGGCAGACTGGAAAAAATACCAACCCGGTTATGAAGAGGTATGGAAAGGGCGCCGGAATTGGATGCTTATCCAGTATACTAATTTTATAGATCAGGTGACGGCTATTATAGGAGGAATGCGTCAGGAACAACAAGGGTATGTGCAGTTGCCCCGGGAAAAGCAGATACAAGCGATTGATTTCCTGAAGACCTATGCTTTCCCGGCAGCAAACTGGCTTTTTGAAAGTGAGAAAGAGCAGAACGGTTTTTATCAGGATTTGTGTTCTGCTTTGATCAGGAAATGTGTCCAATTGCAACACAATGAGGAGAATTTCCACGATGTTGAATTATTGACAGAGGATTATGTCTGTCTATTGCATGAAGCAGTTTTTCCCGATGCTCCGGCAGGAGAAAAATTATCTGAGGAAAAGAAAAGTTTGCAGCGGACTTATATCCGGGAGATACAACAAACTATCGACCGGAATACGTCACCGGCTGTTTCCGTGATGTTGTATCAGGAATTGAAACGTATTCTGGAGGAGGCAGAGCGGAAAACCGAACATCAGGAAGACATGTTGTATTGGTATGGAGTAAAGGAAAATATGAAATTTTGGATGAATCATTGAAATCATTATGAGAAGAATAAAATATTTAATCCTGTTTGTACCGGGATTGCTGCTTGCTGTTGAGTTACAGGCACAGAAAGAGGTTGACATACAGGAATTTGAACAATTCTGGCGGCCGGAATACCAGGTTGTGGAAGGAATAATGAGGGTTTATTATGACCGGGAGAAGGTTTTCCTGGAAGTTCCGGAACATATGCTGGAGAGGGATTTGTGTATTGCGGCACAGGCGGATCGTGGATTTGGGTGGAGAAACCGTTATCTGACCAGTTTAGGGGTGGTAAAAATCCGGAAGGGATCTGGTAATACACTCTGTTTTTTTAAGGGTTTATATCAGGAACGGCTGAGAGAGAAGACCGGAGGTTTACAAGCTGCTTTTGAAGTATCGAATCAGCAACCCCTTGGATTGGTCTATCCGGTTGTGGCTTTCCGGCAGGAGAATTCTGCTTATATCATTGATATTTCCAAAGCAGTAAAAAATGGGGATGAGTGGTTTCAATGCCGTTCACAGGAATTGAAAGGTCTGCATCCTTCAGAAACAACTGTCAAAAGTATAACCGCTTTAGAAGATGGTCTGTGTTTTACCATCGGGCGGGAATATGGGACAGAATCCCGCCTGAATAGCGGTTCTCCTCTGGAAATTTCTTGTGTCATCCGGTTGTTGCCCAAAGCTCCCTTGACGATCCGCTATGCAGACCCCGTTTATCCTTATACTTCTCTGGCCTTTACAGATTACGGTAAAATGCCGTATGGGGCAGTCAGAGATTCTTTGATTTGCCGTTGGCGGTTGACAGAGCCTCTTGTTTGTTATATAGATCCGCTTTGCCCCCCCGGATTGGTTGCTTATATCCGGAAAGGGGTGATGGCTTGGGAGAGGGCTTTTGAGCGTGCGGGATTCCATCGGGCACTTCAGGTGAAGTTGGCTGATCAGTCAACTCCCTTAGCAGACAAAAGCTGGGTGATTTCCTATGATCTGGGAAGAACCGGTCCGGAACGCTCCTGGATCATTCATCCGGAGACCGGTGAGATAGTGTATGCCCGTCTGAATTTCGGGCATGGAGTATTACTTCCTGCATTGACCGATTATTGGTGGGAGTGCGGAGCATGGGACAAGCGCATCCGTAAAGATAGGATGGATGCTCAGGTGGCCGGGGAAATATTGCAACAGATGGTGAGCCGGGAAGTGGGGCTGTTATTGGGGCTATTGCCCTGTTCAGAAGAAAAATGTGTAAAGGAGTCTGTTTTGAAAGAGCTGTTCTATGATGGGCATTTGTCAAAAATTTCTGATGCAGATTTCCGGCAATTGGCCTGGGGATACCGTCAATCTCCAGGACGGGAAATAGCGGGAACGAATGAGCTTTCGGTGCAGGAAGCCCTGACGCAACAGCTAATGATTGTCAAAAAGAGCATCGGAAACCGGAGCACAATGTTCGGGAATCTGAAAAAACGGCTTGAAAATAGTAACGAAAATCCGTTAAGGTACAGGGATTTTTATGAGCAGGGACTTACTTATTATTACCGGGATCTGAGGGATCTGATGAAGTTATTGCATCCGGAGGTTTTCGCCGGAGTTATGGGGTGTCTGGATAGTTGTTTCTGGGGATCGTTTCCGGATTGGCTGGATATTCCGGAGCTTCGCCGTGCCAGACAAACCGGCAATGAAAATGTTATCCGGAAAACCTGTCAGATCGTCCTGGAACCGATGTTACAAGCCGATGCCAGCTATCTGCAAGAGATACATCGTAAAGTCTGGCTGGATTTCGATAAACATCTCTTGCCTTCGGGCTATCAAATGGAAATTCAGAAAAATTTTCTAACCATCCTTTTGGAGATGAATACCCGGGAAAAGATGTATGAATGCCGGGATGATCAAAGTGTGTTCTGGTGGAATGAATTGAATTTCCTGACGGACAAATTCACTGAAATGAGCCGGACGCACCAGCAACAGAAAGGAAAAGATTACTATAACCTTTTGTTGAGGAGAATGAAAGGAATCAAAAAATGTGAAGTGAGTTTTAATTAAATTAGAAATGATGAAGAAAAATATTGTATGCCTGTTTTTTTTAGTGATCTGGTTTGGGAGTTTTAGTCAAAAGAGGATGGTTGAGGTGTTAGACTCCCGGAAGATAGATTGTAGTTCTAAAGCTTTAAATTATAATGTTTCTGAAATGGTGGGGAAATGTGTATATGTTCCCTTGGATAGTAAAGCCGTGTTTTCCATGGGACGGTTTTTCAAATTCGAGGTGGAAGGCGATTATGTTTTGATAGAGGGAGCCCGGGGACTCCGGAATGAAATCCCCTGTTTGCTGCTTTTTTCAAAAGATGGAAAATTTCTGGCGGAGATCGGGAGTGTGGGAAGAGAAACCGGGGAATATATGGAAATAACAGCCATATCCATTGATACTTCCGGAAAGGAAGTATTGGTAGTGGATCGGAAATCAAAACGGAATCTTTGGTATGATTTTTCCGGAAAATTTCTCCGGGCAACTCCTGCTTACCGGACTGCTTCACTTTTAGGGAAAATATATTTCGACGGGGAAAATCATTTGGTGGGATTCCAGAACATTTCTATGAGTAAAGAGATAGCTTATTTTTCGACCGACCGTGATTTTTCCCGTCTGGATACTTTGGGCCGGCATAGGATAGCCTGGAAGCCGGGGGTAGTTAGTTTTGGTTGTCACCCCCTGAGTAAGTATCAGAGCCGTTGGTTGATGGCTTATCCGTTCTGTGATACCATTTATGAGTA
>CAJMQA010000279.1 GCA_905215395.1 uncultured bacterium
GGGGAGAAGGGAGATAGCTGGGTGTGGGTGGATGAGTTGTACGCGAGTGCCCGGTGGAAGCGTTTGCGTCTGGATATCGGGATGATACATCCGGATACGGAGTACAATGGGGTCTCTTCGACAAACGGGGATATCGTACAATCGGCTAATGCCCGGGTCAATCCCGGATATAATTTGCAAAGTGAGTTTATACCGGTTCCCTTTATCGGTAAGGTACTGGCTTTTCGTTTTAGTTACGGGGATTACCGGATGATCGGAGATCGGTACGTGGAAAAGGTGCGTCTGCACCATAAATCGCTGTTCTTGAGGATTAGTCCGCATAAAAGATGGGAGATCATTGTGGGATTGGATCATTATGCCCAATGGGCAGGAACTTCGCCGGAATTGGGAAAACAGCCCTCCTCTTTGAAAGATTATATCCGTATCGTGGCCGGTAGTGAAGGGGGAAGCGATGCTTCGGGTAGTGCGCAGAACAATGCCTTGGGAAATCATTTGGGCCGGGAGCATTTGAGAATTAATTATAAGGGGGACAATTACACCTTGACATTTTACCATGATATTCCCTTTGAGGATGGTTCCGGAACGGATTTCCGTTCGTTTCCCGACGGGATCTATGCTCTCTATTACGGAAATAAAGATAAGTCTGGGTGGTGTACGGATGTGATCTACGAGTTTCTTTATACCAAATACCAGTCGGGACCTTATCACGACCGTCCGGCAACCCCTGCAGAGATGGAAAAGCAAGATCCTGACGCTCCCGGATACGGATGGAAGAAGGTGGGAGGCTGGGATGATTATTTTTTCCATTCCGAATATAAATCGGGGTGGACTACGGACGGGCGTACAGTAGGTACGCCTTTTTTATTGGCTAATCCCAAAAATCAAGCCGGAATAGTTATGGGTATGTACAATAACCGGGTAATAGCCCATTATTTGGGTATTAAAGGGAAAATAGCCCGGAAGGTTCCTTACTTGGGAAGGTTTTCTTATTCGTTGAATTACGGGAGATATCGGGCGCCTTTTGAACGGGTAAAAAAACAGTTTTCCTGGGGGATTGAAGCCGGATTTCCCTGGAAGAAGCTGCCTTTCCGGATAGAGGCCGGACTATATGGGGATCATGGAAAATTACTCCGGGAAAATATTGGAGTGATGTTACGCCTCAGTAGAAGGGGGATTTTATAATGATATCAGAATAATTACACCTTAGTTAAATAATAAAGTATGTCAGTGTTTAAGAGAATTTTGATTTGGTTGTTAGGCGGGATATTTTGCCTGTCCTGTGCCTCGAGGAAAGATGTGGTTTATTTGCAGAATGCCGATGTGAACAAAAGGATCAAGGCTGAATGTGAGTATAAAACAGTCATTCATCCGGATGATCTGCTCTCTATTATTGTGGCCTGTGAAGATGTAACTGCGGCTGTTCCCTTTAATACCCCCATGATTGGGTTAGGAAGGGAAGCGGTGAGTTCTTCTGCCCAACAGGCTCCTCCTCAGGGCTATCTGGTGGATAAGGAGGGTTATATCGATTTCCCGGTATTGGGCAAAATACAGGTGATGGATATGACCCGTAACGATCTGTCTGAATTACTGAAGGAAAAAGTGTCGGAATACCTGAAAAATCCCATTGTGACGATCCAATATCTGAATTTCAGGGTGACGGTTCTGGGAGAAGTGAAGAATCCCGGGAGTTACAAGGTAAGTAGTGAAAGGGTTTCTTTGTTGGATGCATTGGGAATGGCCGGGGACCTGCAAATCAATGCGAAGCGGAAAAATGTTTTAGTGATGCGGGAACAAGGAAATGAAAAACAGTTTGCCCGGGTCGACCTGACTTCTACGGATTATATCGATTCTCCGTTTTTTTACCTTCAGCAGAACGATGTAATATATGTAGAACCCAGCAAGGGAAGGATTGCCGGTGGGAATGCCAGTACTTTTCTGCCTTATATTTTATCGAGTGTGTCGACTTTGGTGGCAATAGTGGCATTAGTTATCAGATGATGTAAAATTAGGAGTTATGAATGTAAGAGATTTGGAGAACGATTTGTTTCTGGCAGAAGAGGAGGAGAGTTTTGATTATCGCAGACTATTGGATAAAATATTGGAGCGTTGGTGGTGGTTTGTCATAGCTGTGCCTTTGTGTCTTGGATTGGCTTTGTTTGTATGTATGAAGAAAACCCCTGTATACAGTGTTGAAGCTAAAGTGATGATCAACGATACCAAAAAAGGGGAATTGGGAACCAGTACGGTCATGAAGGAACTGGGGTTTGCACAAAGTGATGTGTTTGTGGAGAATGAGATGATCGAATTACAGTCGAAAAACCTCATGCGTGAGGTGGTGAAAGCCCTGGAACTAAATATCAGTTATTACCGTGATGGGATACTCCGGCCGAAGGAGTTATATAGGCAAAGCCCCGTAAAGGTGCTCGTGGATCATCCGGAAAATATCCGGGATACCTCTTTGCTTGTCCGGATGGAAGGAGACGAGCAGTTACGGGTCTTTTCCTTGGAGGGAGATGTGATTTTTGAGGGACATTATTCTGAAAGTATTCCCATGGGGGATTATTGTATATCGGTAGAGAAAACGGTGGGTTTTTACGGAGATGATGAGATACGTGTGGATTTACATTCTTATGGAGTGGCGGCTGATATTTTTTATGGTTCTCTGCAGATTAGTCTGTTGGAAAAGAATACCAATGCACTCCGTATTGTTGTTGAGGATGCCATTCCCCAACGTGCTGCTGATGTGATTCAGGAGTTGATTGTAATATACAATGACAACGGGGTGAGCAACAAACAGACCGTTTCGGCCAAGACGGTAGAGTTTATCGATGCCCGTCTGAAGGTAATTAACCGGGAATTGGGAGATATTGAAGACGACGCTGAAAGCTTTAAAAAACGGAACCGATTGACGGATCTCAGTGCTGATGCAGCCTTTGTAATGGAACAGAAAAAGGCTGCAGCAACGGAACTGCTTAAGCTGGAGACGGAACTGGACGTGGTAAAGAGTATCCGTGTTTTCCTGAGCGATAAGAGGGCGGAAGAGTTCCGTATACTACCCGAAAACCTGGGACTGACGGATGAATCGTTGAATAGCGGAATCGGTAAGTACAATGAGATGGTTCTTCAGCGCAGCAAACTGCTGCAGACAGCGCGTGAGAGCAATCCGCTGGTCACTGGCCTGGAGTCACAGCTGAGGAGTCTGAAGGAGAGTATCTCTCTGGCGGTGAGTAATGTGGTGCGAGGCTTGAATATTAAGATCCGGAGCCTGGAGAAGGAAAGCCATGCTGTCGACGAACGTCTGACTTCGGTCCCGACCCAGGAAAAGGGATATCGTGCCATTGCCCGGCAACAAGAGTTGAAAGAGAAGCTTTTTCTTTTCCTGATGCAAAAAAGAGAAGAATCGGAGATTGCCAAACTGATGTATGTGCCGATGGCTAAAATTATCGAGGATCCGAATCAGAAAGACGATCCCGTGTCTCCTAAGAAGTCGATGATTTTATTAATTGGCTTGGTACTGGGATTAGGTCTGCCGTTTGGAGTTATATTGCTGATCGATATGTTGAATACTAAAGTCAGGGGTGTAGAAGATGTTGAAAAAGCCATTAAGACCCCTGTGCTGGGAGGATTGCCGGAACTACCGGCAAATAAAACGGATATTTTCCACGAAGATTTTATGATGTCGGAGTCCATGCACCTGATTCGTGAAAATCTGAATTATATGATTCAGCAAAAAAAGTGTCCGGTGATCATGGTGACCTCAACTATCCCTCAGGAGGGAAAATCACTGGTAGCTGCTCACCTGGCTAATGCTTATGCAAAAGCCGGCAGGAAGGTGGTGGTATTGGGTTGTGATTTGCGGAATCCGAGACTGAATGCTTATTTTAAAATAGACAATTACAAAGGCTTATCTGCCTATCTGGCCGGATTGATTCAGGACCCGAAGGAAGTAATCAATCAGATTGATGAACACTTGTATTCGATATTCGGAGGAAATGTTCCGCCCAATCCGGCCCAATTGATCTCGAGTCCACGTATGGAAGAGCTGATAGAGAATTTAAAAAAAGAATTTGACTGTATTATTATTGATACGCCTCCTCTGGGAATGTTGGCAGACGGATTTGCGATCAGTAAGTTTACAGATGCCTGTCTCTATGTGGTTAGAGCCAATGTGTTGGATAAAAAAGCGTTACGGTTGGTGTCTGATCTGGAGAAGGAAAAGAGATTACAGAACCTTAGTGTTGTCGTGAATGGCATTCGGCTGGCTCGCAGAGGTTATGGCTTCGGCTACGGTTATGGCGGAAAATATGGTTATGGAGCAAAATACGGCTATGGTTATGAGCGGAAAGATGATAAAATGAAAAATAAATAGGATGTGGTGGAAGCAACGTAAACAATGTTTCAGATACCGGCAGGAGGTACATGCCCATTTGTTACCCGATCTGGACGATGGGGTGAAAACATTGGAGGAGGCTATTGAAATCGTCGGAAAATTAAAAAGCTTGGGAATAGAACGTTTTTCTCTTACTCCTCACGTTGCTTTTCCCCATATTCCGAATAACCGGAAAACAATTGGTGAGGCTTTGAAATTGTTGCAGGAGGCTTGTCCAGGACTTGTTGCGGAGGCCGGAGCAGAATACCGGGTGACTGAAGAAGTTGTAAAACTGGGAGAACAATCTGAGATCCTGCCTTTTCATAAACATTATGTCTTGATAGAGAATAGTTTTCTGGGGGAGTCGGTACATTTGAAACCTCTGATTTTTTT
>CAJMQA010000280.1 GCA_905215395.1 uncultured bacterium
AAGTGAAACCTTTGAGGCTGTCCAGCGCCTGATAGAACAAGGAAAAGTCCGTTATGCCGGAGTCTGCAATTATGATGCAGCATTACTGGAAGATGCCAGCAAAATCATCAATCTGGTATCAGACCAGATTCCTTATAGTATTGTAAACCGGGGCATGGACCGGGAAACCATACCTTATTGCAGCCGTAACGGAAAATCGGTTATCGTTTATAGTCCTCTGGAACGGGGATTATTAACAGGCAAAATGCGTCCGGGACAGAAATTCGCCGAGGGGGACCACCGGAAAAACAATCCCTTTTTCGCCGACGGAAATATAAAAAAGACCAATGCTTTCCTGGAAAAGTTAGAACCTCTGGCCAATGAAAAAGGGGCAACTCTCGCCCAGCTGGTTATCCGGTGGACTGTGGAACATCCCGGCATTACAGTCGCTTTGGTCGGAGCCCGTAATCCGGAACAGGCTATCCAGAACGCAAAAGCTGCAGACATTGTATTGACTGCTGAAGAAATTCAATTCATCAATCAACAGATCGACCAGATATTAAAATAGTCCTGCCCACAAAACAAAATCAGCATACCGGAAAGTAGAAACAAGCGGAAAAGAAAGTGTTTAATTTTGCCGCTCTTACAAAACAACCTTTTATAAACGAAAAAAATATTTTATGAAGAAACTTTTCTTGTCTATACTGGCGACAGTTCTGTTTGTCCCGGTATTTGCAGAAGGCTATCAGGTAAACGTCTTAAGTACAAAGCAAACGGGAATGGGTCATGTCGGAACCGGAATGAAACTGGGAGCTGAAAGCATGCATTTCAATCCGGCAGGACTTGTATTTATGAATAACGCTTTCGATTTTTCCATGGGTATTTCTGCTGTTTCTGCCAAAGCCAAATATAGTAAAGACAGTTATTCCGAAAAAACAGAAAATCCGGTCAGTACTCCTTTATATGCATATGCAGGTTTTAAAATCTATGATAATTTTGCCGCCGGCATAGCCCTGACAACTCCCTATGGCAGTTCCCTAAAATGGCCGAAAAACTGGAAAGGTTCAAATCTGATACAGGATATTTCTCTAAAATCATATGTTATCCAGCCGACCTTTTCCTATAAAATCACAGAAAAACTAAGCATAGGGGTAGGCTTAGACCTGGCCATCGGGAATGTAAAGCTATCGCGTGCCTTGTTCAGTCCGTCGGAATTTCAGAGCCTGAAAATGCCGATCAGTCAGATCCCCTCCAGTATGCTCCCGGAGGAACAAAAACAATACATTCTGAATACCATATCTTCAATCGACGGAGCCGTTCCCGTAGCCGCCACCCTGGATGGAAAGGCCAAAGTACGGGCAGGTTTCAACGTGGGGATCATGTACGATGTCTGCAATCAGCTGACCTTAGGACTATCCTATCGTTCACGCATCAAAATGAAAGTAAAAGAAGGGGATGCCACTTTAAACTATGCCAGTGCAAAAATAGAACAATTATTCATACAATTGGGACAGTTAAATTCTACCTTACAGATCCCTCCCTTAAACGAGGGCACCTTTAAAGCTGAACTGCCTTTACCTTCCAACCTGACCCTGGGAGTCAGCTACAGGCCGACACAACGCTGGGAACTGGCACTGGATTTACAGTATGTCGGATGGCAGGCCTACGATTCGCTGAATGTACAGTTCACACCGAATGTTTTGAACGGATACACCATCAAAGCAGAGAAAAATTATAAAAATACCATTATTGCACGTATAGGGGCACAATATAAAACTACCGACCGCCTGGATTTACGAGCCGGTATCTATTTTGACCAGAGTCCTATCCGCAGCAATAATTACAACCCGGAAACCCCGGGTATGAATAAACTGGGCGTTTCTGCCGGCTTAACTTTCGAGCCCATCAACCGCTTCCAGATCGACTTTGCCTTCCTTTACATCCAGGGGTTCAGCCGGAATGGTTCCTATACCCTGAAAAATGTTGTCACACAGCAAACGGAAGAATTCTCCGGGAAATATAAATCCACTGCTATAACAGCTTCACTGGGAATTGCATACCGATTCTAAACGAGAATAGAAAACGGAAAATTGAAATCAATTTTCCGTTTTCTATTTCTTAATACATCTCCAGCATCTCTTTCATAGAGCCAAGGTAATAATCCCTCCAGCCCTCAGTAATCTCATCATACACCTCTTCCGGAATATGTGTATGTTCCAACTCCAGCAAGGTTTTACCCCCGTTCTTTTTCAAAAAAATGTGAACTACCGATTGTTCTTCCTGCTCCCCGAAGAACCACTCCTGTACCAGCGTCCGGTTAGGAATCACTTCCAGGTTCACCCCCGTAATATCTCCCTCCCAAAGGGAAAATACATACCCTTTTTCTGCTTTCATATCAGCAGGATATCCACTCCATAATTCAATCTGAAAGGGATTGGTCAAGGCTGCAAAGACCTCTTCCGGATCTGCTGCTATTTCAATTTTATACTGAAAATCCATATATTCAAAATTAATCTGTGTAAAGATAAACCTTCTCACTCAATTTCCGAATGAAAAGCCGGCTGATTTCTGAGAAATTCCAATAATGCCACAGGCTCTTCCCGGTAAGGCATGCCCAGTTCTGCACACAGAGCCCGTAACTCCTGTATAACATCCGTTTTCTGAAAAACTCCTTCATGGACATAGTTCAGGTACTTCAGCACCCGGAAAGCGTTGAAATGATCATAAAAACGCTTGAGAAATTGTTTTCCGGAGGCACAGTTCGCATTTACCTCCTGCAACAGCTCCACCCCCTTTATTTCTTCCAGAAAATTTTTCAGACCGACCGGTTGCCTGCCGATGTATTTATGAATCACCTGCCCATCTGCCTTATAGCAACAGATGATATCTGAAAAAAAACCTTTCAGTTGCCGGAAAGCTTCAAAATGATAAACCGGATATATCCCCCCGTTTTCAACAATCTGCCGGACAGACTGCCCGGTACCAAAAGGAGTGCGGACAGAAAAACGGGCAGAAGGATACACCCGCGTCGTATCCGGACTTACGTACCGTCCGGTAGCTATCAGTTTCTGCAAAAAGTAAAAATCTTCTCCGGCCTGCCGTTTATTCATTCCTCCCTGAGCCACATAATCTTTGGCGCGTACAGCAAAAGCAGAACCGATACAATGATATGCATAAGGGTGGCCGGAATAAGCCAAAGCGAGCTGGTAATAACGGAGATACAACTCATATTTCACTATCGCATCACGCATGCCCCCCTGACAACCGGGTTCATCCAGACGATGTGCATAAGGAATGGAAATCCCGGCAACCCGGCTTTTCCGGAAGCAGGCAACCACTGCATCCAGATAGTTTTTTTCCACCAAAGTATCTGCGTCCAATGAAATAATCGGATTTTCATATTCACCCATCCGGTAAAAAAAGTCCACAGCCACATCCATAGCTATCTTGCGCGCTAAACCAACACCTGCAAATTTAGCAGGCAAGTCAAAAGCCCTGATCGTTTCAATACGTAAAAAGGAACTTTTTTGCTGAATAACAGAAGTATATGCTGTTACTTCTTCAGCCAGAACGGTATTGGCTCTTTTAATCTCCGGACAGCTGTTTTCACCGTGATTGATAACAATAATGATTCCGGTATGTCCCTGGACAGGAGTACAGGATGCCAAAGAATCCAGGGTCTTAAAAATATCCCGGTCGTTCAGTACCGGAATAATAACAATAGCCGAGGTGTCCGCCGGAAATTCAGCCCGGCAAAAAGGTTTGTTCTGCTCAAAATAACGTTCAAAAACTTTCATGGGATAAAAAAGAAGGTGCCTTCAGACACCTTCTCTCTCAAATATTTTATAAACAATTACTTCTTCACGGAATTTTTGTAGTTCTCATTCAGGAGATTGACAATGTCAGGTGTGATGTCAAATCCCTCCTGAGCAAACAACACATTTCCCCCCATCTGAGTACTCAGTACAATATTAAAACCTTTGGCCTGATTGTACTGCTGTAAAGCGTCTGTAATTTCTTCAAAAAGCTGTTTATTCAAATCATTCTGCTCGCGGGCAGTCTTATCAATCATCTCCTGTTGTAATCTCCTCAGGTTTTCCTGCTTCACCAAGAGCTGATCCCTGGCGTCCATAGCGCGGGCTTCAGTCAGGAAACCGTTATTTTGTAATTTCCTCTGGAACTCATTCAATTCCTGATCCAAAGATTTAGCTTTTACATTCAATTCAGTTCTCCGTTCTTCCTGTTTCTTCAGAAAAGCTTCATTCAGTTCAACAGCATGCTGATAATTATTCATCAACGTATCAGTATTGATATACACGATTTTTGTTGCTCCGGCATTTACATTCCCATCACTGGCAGATGCAGTAACCTCTGCAGTCTGACGCCCGGAAAAATGCAGTACATAAAGAACAATTACTGCAATGAATAACACCACATTCAATACGATAGACAGATTCTTCATAAATTTATAACTTCGTTAATAATATATGCACGCAAGATTGCACTACAAAGATATATTTATCTTCAGTTAATTATCTTGCTTTTTCTTTTTTTCTAAATAAAAAACCCTTTTTAACAAATCCACCTCTCCAGAATCAAGCCACTCTTGTCTTTCATTCACTCTTTTCCGCATGCGCAAGAGCTTAAAAGCATCGATAGACTGTGTACCTACCCCCAATCTGACATCCACAGGTCCTGTCAACTAAAAATTACGGGGGTACTGAATAAGCGGGATTTTCTACTTAAGGAGAGAACCAAGCTCTAATAGA
>CAJMQA010000281.1 GCA_905215395.1 uncultured bacterium
CCGCGTATTGCAAGATCATTGTGTTTACCAGTAAAGCGGGGATGCAAAATGGCCCCCCAGTCATCCCGATGGGATTTTACATCAAAACGCTGATATTCATCCTTTTTCAAACGTTCATCCAATTTGAAATAATCCTGCCTCTGATAATAGAGAGCTGCCTGATAAGAAAACTTCCCTTTTTCCCCATAAAAACGCCCTTGAAACCGGTTGTGATTAAAATGACGGTATTCACCATCCGGTGCTTTGATTTTTTCCCCTTCACCCCGCTTATCACGATAGAGATCATAAGAAAAATCAACATTACATACAGGAGAGGGAGTAAATAATACTTTTGTATAAAGCCCCCCTTCTTTCATAAAACGGGCTACACTATAATCCGAGCTCGTCCGGAGGCTGTCCGGAACATTATTATAACCATCGCTTTTGTTATAATAACCGGAAACAAACAAAGCAAATTTACGGCTCATCCGGCTTGATAATCCAAGATTCGTCTTCCAGGTATTCAAAGACCCATAAGAAGCAGAAGCATTTATTGAAAACGGAGATACCGGTTTTTTACTTATGATATTGATAACACCTCCCATGGCATTGTTACCATAAAGCGAAGAACCCGGACCTTTGAACACTTCAATCCGCCGGATATTATCCATATGGATACTATTCCAATTCACCGAACCTTCATCCGAAGTATTTATCGGTATACCATCAAATAAAACCAGTGTACGTCCTTGTTCATCTCCAGCCAATCCTCTAATACTCACATTACTATGCATATTACTGATTCCGTCTGAACGCGTTGTATTCACTCCGGAAATCATGGTCAGAATATCATCTACACTTTGAGCCGGGCTATTCCGGAGTACGACCGGACTAATAATACTTATGCTACCAGGACTCTGATTAACAGGCCGTTCGGTACGCGAACCTGTAACGACCACTTCCTGCAATATCAACGCAGTATCTGCCTTTTGTTCCTGGGTATAGGCTACGGCACAACCCATCATCAGTGCCAGGAACACAATCATTTTTACATATTTCATGAAACAATACAATTTGCCGGAAAGTCTGAAATCCCTCCGATGTTAATAGATTATGATAAATCAATTAATATATATATCACTATCCGAAAGGAATTTTCCGGTCATCTACCGTGACATTAACCACATCGCAAGAGAACTTCCATCGCCATCCGGTTCGAAACGCATTGCCTGCCGGAAAACATAAGTCAGGCGGCAATAAGTATAACCAAGGATAGGCTTTCAGAGAAGAAAAAAAGATAAAAATACCTGATTTGCAGTACTTCACCGTTAATTCAGCAAGAGGCGATATGGCTTTCCTGCTGATCATCCCGATCACGCCTCTTATGGCAATGTTGCCAGGCAGGAAAGGCTCATGTTCTGATTTGTAGATTGCCGGTGCTTTTAACTTCCGTACCATCTGACATACTTTGATATTCATATGTGTTTTATTTGGTTTATCTTCTTTGTACGCGATTACCTTATAATTGTTGTTAACAATCATAATATCATATCAAATTAACAATTGTAAACGATTTATTATTCCACAATTGAAACAACCTGTTTAATCCAACGTAGTACCTATGTTATGGCAACAGAAAATATTCTGCCGACGAATCTATTATTTCTTAAACTATTAAAAGTAAAAAACTATGCATTTGACACCGAAAGAGATTGACAAACTGATGTTGTTGTCGCTAGGAGCAATTGCCGGGCGACGCAAAGAGAAGGGGATCAAACTGAATTATCCAGAAGCAGTAGCGTATATCAGCTCAGCAGCTCTGGAAGGAGCCCGTGAGGGGAAGACATTGGAACAGGTAATGACCGATTCCACCAAGGTATTAACAAAAGCAGATGTAATGGACGGAGTAGCAGATATGATTACTCTGATCCAGGTTGAGGCGGTTTTTACAGATGGCAGCCGTCTGGTAAGTATTCATCAACCGATTAAATAAAAAAATTATGGCAGACAATAATAAAGCTGGTGCTGTTCAACAGACACCGATTACACCGGGTTTTACTCCCAAACAGCATGTCGGAGTTGGCGGAGAGATACTGAGCACACAGCCCATCACGTACAATGAAGGCAGATATACAGCAAAGCTGGTAGTTCACAATACCGGAGACCGGCCAATACAGGTAGGTTCACATTTTCATTTCTTTGAAGCCAACCGTTATCTGGAATTCGACCGGGCCAAAGCATATGGCTGTCATCTGAATATTCCGGCCACCACAGCTGTTCGTTTTGAACCCGGTGACGAAAAAGAGGTAGAGGTGGTTGCTTATTCCGGTAAACAGTATGTAATGGGCTTCAATGGTCTGGTACAAGGTTTCACCGGAGATGAAGATGCCCCAACCTATTTTCCGCAAAGGATACTGGCATTAGAAAGGGCGAAAAATCTGGGATTTAAAATGATAGATGAAGCCAGTGCTGAAGCTGACCTTCAGAAAAAGAACCAAAAAAAGAAATAATCATGGCAACAATTTCAAGACAACAATATAACGACCTTTATGGGCCAACAGTAGGTGACAAAATCCGTCTGGGAGATACAGACCTGTATGTTGAAATTACAAAAGACCTATGTGTATATGGTGACGAAGTAATTTATGGTGGCGGAAAAACTTTACGGGATGGTATGGGACTCGCCAATACGACTACAGCCGAAGGCGGTACACTTGACCTGGTTATCACCAATGTTACTATCCTCGATCCTAAACTGGGAGTAATTAAAGCCGACGTTGGCATCAAGGACGGTAAAATTGCCGGAGTAGGTAAAGCAGGAAACCCCAATATCATGAAAGGAGTCAGCCCGGAGCTGGTAACCGGAGCAGCAACTGATGCCATTTCAGGAGAACACCTGATTCTGACACCTGCAGCAATCGATGGGCACGTTCACATGATTGCCCCACAGCAGGCTTATCATTGCCTGAGTAATGGTGTCACCACTTTGGTTGGTGGAGGTGTCGGTCCGACAGATGGAACCAACGGCACAACAATCACATCCGGCACCTGGAATATGGAACGTATGTTACAGGCCATTGAAGGTTTACCAGTAAACTACGGTTTCTTAGGCAAAGGGAACTGCTCTGTCCGGAAACCATTGTTCGAACAGGTAATGGCCGGAGCCTGTGGTTTCAAAATCCACGAAGACTGGGGAAGTACTCCCGCTGCTATCCGCGCAACCATGTCCATAGCCGACGAATTTGACGTACAGGTTGCCATCCATACAGACACCCTGAATGAAGCCGGATATGTAGAAGATACCATTGCAGCCATCGACGGACGTACAATTCACACCTACCATACAGAAGGCGCAGGAGGCGGACACGCACCCGATTTACTGAAAGTAGCTTCTCTGGCAAATGTCCTGCCATCCTCAACCAATCCAACTCTCCCTTTCGGCATCAACTCACAGGCAGAGTTGTTTGATATGATCATGGTATGCCACAACCTGAATCCCAAAATTCCTTCCGACGTCTCATTTGCAGAAAGCCGTGTACGTCCGGAAACTCAGGCTGCTGAAAATATTTTACACGATCTGGGCGTTATCTCTATGATTTCTTCGGACTCACAAGCAATGGGTCGTGTAGGTGAAAATTTCATGCGTGCCTTCCAAATGGCAGATTATATGAAACAAGTCAGAGGAAAACTGGCTGAAGATTCTGCCGGAAACGACAATTTCCGCGTATTACGTTATCTGGCTAAATTAACTATAAATCCAGCACTTACATACGGTTTTTCCGAAGCCCTGGGATCTATAGAAAAAGGTAAAATGGCAGACCTGGTATTGTGGGAACCTGCATTCTTCGGTACCAAACCGAAGCTTGTCCTCAAGGGTGGCCTGATCAATTGGGCCAACATGGGTGACCCGAACGCCTCCTTGCCTACCCCCCAACCGATGTATTACCGTCCGATGTATGGTAGTTTCGGCAGTGCAATGCCGAAAAGTTGTATCTCCTTTGTATCCCGGGCTGCACATGACAATGGCATCAAAGAGAAATATGGATTACAAAGGATAGTATATCCGGTACATGGTTGCCGGCAAATCAATAAAGCCCACATGGTACTGAATGGCAATATGCCCAAAATAGATGTTAATCCGGAAACCTTCGAAGTATTTATCGACGGCAAACAAGCTTATGTAAAACCGGCACAGAAATTCTCTCTGGCACAGCTTTATTGGTTTAGCTAACTTAATATGTACCCAGGGGATATGTCAAAATTGATTTTTGACACATCCCCCCCTCTAAATTTTCCCACTATGAAAATGTTCTCTGAAATATTAGGAAATATCTTAACGGATTATACCTGGAGCGACAAGTTAAAAAATGCGGCAATCGAATATCTTGACCTGGACCAATGGACAGCACAAAAAAGCCGTTTTATTGCCAAAAGTAAACAAGGAACAGAATACGGGGTAGCCCTGAAACGTCACACACAAGTTGAAGACGGTGATATTCTGGATTACGATGCCAACCAAAACAAAGCTGTGGTTATCCGTATCGAATTAAAACCGGTACTGATCATCAATCTGGAAAAGATTGCCCGGAAGAATCCGGAAGAAATTATCCGTTTCAGTGTAGAATTGGGCCATGCCATCGGAAATCAGCATTGGCCTGCAATTGTGAAAGGCACCAAGGTATATGTCCCCCTGACAGTTGACAAAAAAGTCATGCTTAGTGTCATGGATACCCATCATTTTGAAGACATCAGTTA
>CAJMQA010000282.1 GCA_905215395.1 uncultured bacterium
GGGTACAGCGGCCCAGGGGGTGATTAAAGGAAAAAGTGTCGGAGTATCCGACAAATGGTTTGCCGACCCGGGAGAATAGCAATCGGAGTAAAGAGTATATATCGGTATAGGTACCGACCGTCGATCGGGCATTGGGGGAGGGCTTTTTCTGGTCGATGACAATGGCTACCGGCATGTTCTCGATTTTGCCGATATGCGGACGCCCGTATTTGGGCAGGTATTGTTGTACAAAACTAGGGAAAGTCTCATTTAATTCCCTTCGCGACGAAGCTGCAATGGTATCCAGAACTAGGGAAGATTTCCCTGAACCGGAAACTCCGGTAAATATGGTGATTTTCTTTTTGGGTATCTTCAGGGAAATGTGTTTCAGGTTGTTTTCGTAAGCTCCTTCTATAGAGATATATTCCTGTATGGACATGGTATATTCTGATTTTTTAGGTTCGGTAGACTAAGGTAAGGTTTATTTTAAATAATTCCATGGACCCCGGATTTAGTGGCTTAAATTTTTTAATTTTGTAGATTATGGGTATTGAAAATTGTGGAAATATGGAGTATTATATAGATCCTGTTGATTTTATTATTGGAAAGGCCGGAGGAGAATCCCGCTCAGTTCGTAATTTGCTTGACTTACTGGAGGAGGGGGCGACCATTCCTTTTATTGCCCGTTACCGGAAAGAGAGGACGGGGAATATGGATGAGGTTCGCATCGGAGAGGTCAAGTCGCTGTACGAACAGTTTCAGGAGTTGGAAAAACGGAAAAATACGGTATTGGAAAGCATTCGGGAGCAGGAAAAGCTGACCCCCGCTTTGGAAAAACAGATCAGGGAGTGTCGTGAATTGCGAATACTGGAAGATTTATATCTGCCTTATAAACCCAAAAAGACGACCCGTGCTTCCAAAGCCCGTGCCAAGGGGTTGGAGCCATTGGCTGCGATATTGATGCGGCAGGATCACGGAGATGTGGTACAAAAGGCTGCCCGTTTTGTGAAAGGAGAGGTGAAGGATGAGGAGGAAGCATTGCAGGGAGCCCGGGATATCATTGCGGAATGGGTCAACGAGAGCGAAGCAGCGCGCAACCGGATGCGGCGTCAGGTGGAACGGGAAGCCTGGATCTGTTCAAAAGTGGCTAAAGGCAAGGAAAAAGAGGGGGAAAAATATGCTGATTATTTCGATTATCAGGAAAGCCTGAAGCGTTGCCCTTCACACCGGATGCTCGCTCTTCGCAGAGGAGAAGCTGAAGGGGTGTTGAGTGTGGCTATCGGAGTGGAAGACGAGGAAGCTTTGGAGGGACTGGGACGGATCTTTATCAAAAGTGATAACGACAGTACAACTCAGGTAAGGATGGCTGTGAAAGATGCTTACAAACGGTTGCTGTTTCCTTCCATAGAATCGGAATACATGGCTCTCTCAAAACAAAAGGCAGACGAAGAGGCTATCCGGGTGTTTGCCGAGAATCTCCGGCAGTTACTTTTGGCTCCTCCATTGGGAAATAAACGGGTGCTGGCGATTGATCCGGGGTTCCGGACGGGATGCAAGGTCGTCTGCCTGGATGAAACCGGGAAGTTGCTGCACAATGAAAATATCTATCCCCATCCTCCTCAGCACGAGTATAAGCAGGCTGCCAATAAGATTGTGAATATGGTGGAAACATACGATATACAGGCTATTGCTATTGGAAACGGAACTGCCGGACGGGAGACCGAGGCCTTTGTGCAAAGTCTGCGGTTTGAACGCAAAATCCAGGTTTTTGTGGTGAGCGAAAACGGAGCATCCGTCTATTCGGCTTCTAAAATCGCCAGGGAGGAATTTCCAGAGTACGATGTGACTGTGCGTGGTGCGGTGTCTATCGGGCGGCGGTTGATGGACCCTTTGGCGGAATTGGTGAAAATCGACCCCAAATCCATAGGTGTCGGACAGTATCAGCATGATGTCGACCAGGGGCGGTTGAAAGAGACTCTGGACCGGGTCGTAGAGTCGTGTGTGAACCGGGTTGGTGTGAATGTCAATACGGCCGGGAAATATCTGTTGACCTATGTTTCAGGTCTGGGGCCTGCACTGGCTGAAAATGTGGTGGAATATATCCGGGAGAACGGTCCGGTCAGGAGCCGGGAAACCCTGAAAAAAGTGAAACGGATGGGAGCCAAGGCTTTTGAACAGTGTGCCGGATTCCTGCGCATAGAAGATGCAGAGAATCCGCTGGACAATTCGGCCGTCCATCCCGAATCTTACTATGTGGTTGAAAAGATTGCCCGGGACATGAAAGTTGGGGTGAAGGAACTGATCGGAAACGAGCAGCTTTGCAAGCAGATCGATCCGGCGCGCTATGTGGATGAAAAGACCGGTTTACTCACATTACAGGATATTGTGGACGAATTGAAAAAACCGGGACGGGATCCGCGCACTGTGGCGAAAGTATTCAGCTTTGCGGAAGGTGTAAACCGGATCGAGGATTTACAGGGGGGAATGGTGCTACCGGGTATTGTGACCAATATTACCAATTTCGGAGCTTTTGTAGATGTGGGGGTACATCAGGATGGACTGGTACATATCTCTGAGATAGCAAACCGTTTTATTTCCAGTCCGACGGAAGTACTGACCTTGCACCAGCATGTCATGGTAAAGGTGGTGCAGATCGATAAGGAGCGGAAACGCATCGGCTTATCGATAAAACAGGTGGATGGAAACTGATTATTATAAATTGGATGTTATGCGAAATAATATTGTTTTGATTCTTGGTATGTGCCTGATAAGTGTTGCGGTCAGCTGTACCGGAAAAAGTGCCGGTGAACCGGAAACCGGAGTGAGCCGGGTGCTGGCAGAACAGCGGAAGGCCGGTATTAAGGAATTGCTGTATCATTTGAAATTTACGATACCGGAAGAAAAGAGTGAGGCAGTTGATGGAGTTGTAAAGATCAGCTTCCGTCAGGATGAGGTAAAACCGGTGATTCTGGATTTCCGGGAAGAGCCCAAAAAAGTGAAAAGTGTCCGGGTAAACGGGCATTCTCAGGAAGTTCAGCTTGTGAATGAACATATGGTCGTTCCTGCAACGCAATTGGTCGCCGGAAAAAATGAGATTGAAATAGAGTTCATCGCAGGTGACCAGTCCCTGAACCGGAATGATGAATATCTGTATACTTTATTGGTGCCGGAACGTGCCAGAACCTTATTCCCCTGTTTTGATCAGCCGGATTTGAAGGCGGTCTTCTCCCTGGAACTCGATTTGCCCCGGGCCTGGGTGGCTGTGGCTAACGGACAGGTCGTGAACGAGGAGATTCAGGGCGATCGTAAACAAATGAGGTTTGCTGAAACCAAACCGTTGAGTACCTATTTGTTTTCGTTCGTGGCCGGAAAGTGGCAGAAAGCTACAGAAAGCCGGAACGGCCGTACGATAGCACTTTATTACCGGGAGACAGACCCGGCCAAGGTAGCACAGATCGATACCATAATGGATATGGTATATACCTCTTTGGAGTGGCTGGAAGAATATACCCGGATTCCCTATCCTTTTGAGAAATATGATCTCGTTGTCGTTCCGGGATTTCAATTCGGAGGAATGGAACATGCCGGAGCGGTTCTTTATAATGACAAACGGATGTTTCTGGGAACTTCTCCTTCTGTTACAGAGGAACTGGGACGTATGGAACTGATCGCTCACGAAACGGCTCACATGTGGTTCGGAGATGCTGTAACCATGGCCTGGTTTGACGATGTCTGGACCAAAGAGGTTTTTGCCAACTATTTTGCAGCCCGTATGACAGAACCTCAGTTTCCACAGGTCAATCATCGTTTGAATGACCTGCGTAATTTCTATGTCTCTGCTTATTCAGAAGACCGGACAGCCGGTTCCACTTCCATCAAGCAGCCTTTGGAAAACCTGAAGGATGCCGGACTGATCTATGGACAGATAGTATACAATAAAGCTCCCATTGTGATGAAAAAATTGGTGGAGTTGATGGGAGAAGAGAGTTTCCGGAAAGGAATACAGGAGTATCTGAATACTTATCTTTATTCGAATGCCACCTGGGAAAATCTGATTACCATCCTGGATAAATATACCTCACACGATCTGACCGGGTGGAGCCATGTCTGGGTGAATGAAAAGGGGATGCCGGAGATTTCTATCGAAGAAAAGGGAGGAAACGGAGAATATGTGGTTGCCCAGCGCGATTCCTGGGAAAGGGGTTTGGTGTGGCCGCAACAGTTGAAGATGTTATTTGTGAAAGACAGCGGACAGGAAGTTTCCGGAGAAGAAATCCTGGAGATTCCGTTGAATGCCGCTGCTCAGAATTTTACAGTTCCTGCTGGTATTCAATATATACTTCCCAATATGGACGGTGAAGCCTATGGTTACTTCGTACTGGACGGGCGAACAGCTGAATTTTGTATGAATCATCTGTCCGGTTTGAAAAATTTGCAATTGCGTTTGGCAACAATCATGACTCTGTATGAGAATAGCCTGAACAGGCGTATAGATCCGTTGATACTGGCCAATACCCTGGTCAGCCATCTGAAAAATGAGACGGAACCCCTGATTATTTCAACAGTCATGGGATATATAAAAGCCCTGGCTTTGCATGGAAGTGCTGCAGGGAATCCGGATATAGAAAAAGGATTACTGGAATTATCCCGGACTCCGGCCGGTCCCGGTTGCCATCAGGCCGCTTTCAGGGCATTGCTCGGTGTTTTTGCTTTGCCAGAAACAACTGCA
>CAJMQA010000283.1 GCA_905215395.1 uncultured bacterium
CAGATACTGGTCCGGGAGATTTTCCCGGACCACCTGAACGAATTTATATTTAAGCAAATAATTATGGTAAAAGTGATCCTTTTGCTGCTCATTGTATTGCCTTATGGCAAGCTCTGGGCACAGCAACAGACCAATTACGCCCTGGCGGAAAAATTCCGGGAGTTTGCTCTCGGCGGACCTATGAGCAAATACAGTCTGTCGGTATTTCCGAAATTTATAAATGACACGGATTGTTTCTGGTTTGATTTTTATACGGAAGAAGGGAGACGGTATTATTGGGTGAATCCGGATAAAAGAAGAAAAGAAGAGCTGTTTGACAGGGAAAAAATGGCTTGTGCATTGAGTGAATATACCCGAAGTGTTGTGGATGGGAAAAACTTATCTGTCTCCGGACTCGAATTTTCCGCGAATCAGGAAAGCTTTACTTTCTCTTTCCGGAACAGGGAGTATGAATACAACCGGAAGAGTGAAACACTGAGGCAATTGCCCGAGCATCCCGTTGCCGGAGATGAAGAGGTGGTCTATTCGTATATGAAATGGTCGCCTGACCGCCGTTATGTACTTTATGCCAAAGACCATAATCTTTATATCCGCGGAAACAAGGCCATGGGAATGGATACGACGGAGATCCGCCTGACGGGGGACGGAGAACGTTATTACTCCTATGCTGTAGACGATGAAGCGGAGGGGAATGGAAAACCAGTGAGTGCAAATGCCCTTTGGTGTAATGATTCCAGGCACATTTATCTGATCCGCGGAGATACCCGGAAAGTAAAGGATATGTATATTGTAAATGCTTTGGACAAACGCCCCTCCTTGCAGACCTACCGGTACGAAATGCCTGGAGATAAAGAGGTGTGTCAATATGAATTATGGATTGTGGATATAGAAACCGGAAAAGTGTTAAAGGCAAAGGCTGACAAATGGCCGGATCAGTATATCGCTATTTTACAGGTATCCGAAAAGGGAGACCGGATTTATTTCGAACGCACGAAGAGAAGCTGGGAAGAAGTGGATGTATGCGTGGCCGATACGGAGACCGGAGAAGTAAAAGAATTGATTCATGAGGAGGACCGCCCTTACCGGGATGTACATATGAAGAAAACCTTGATTCTGAATGACGGAGCAGATATTTTGTTCCGTTCGGAACGGACAGGATGGGGACACTATTATCATTATGATGGGGAGGGGCGCCTGAAAAATGTAATCACATCGGGAGCCTGGGTGGCCGGACAAATTGTAAGTATAGATACTTTAAAACGGACATTTTGGTTTTACGGGCATGGAAGGGAAAAAGGAACCGATCCCTATTATTATTTGTTATATAAGGCTTCATTTGACCGGGAAGGGGTGACTTTATTGTCCGGGGAGAATGCTCAGCATTCGGTAAATTTTTCTCCTTCCCGGAAATTTTATATTGATGAATATTCCCGGGTAGATATGCAGCCACAGATATGGCTGAAAAATGCTTCCGGCAAAAATATACTGGAATTGGCACGTCCCGGTTTAAGGCGGATAAAAGAGGAGGGATGGCAGGCACCGGAACGTTTCCAGGTCAAGGCCGCAGACGGAATTACCGATTTGTACGGGATCATGTGGAAGCCCGCAGATTTTGATCCGGGCCGGAAATATCCGGTTATTTCTTCGGTTTATCCGGGACCATATTATGAATATGTAAAGACAGCGTTTACCTTGAACGACGGTTATAATACCCGCCTGGCTCAACTGGGGTTCATTGTGATTGCTGTCGGGCACCGGGGAGGAAGTCCGATGCGGGGGAAAGCTTATCACCGGTATGGCTATGGAAATATGCGGGATTATCCCCTGGCGGATGATAAATGTGCCATCGAACAACTGGCAGCCCGTTATCCTTTTATTGATATTTCCAAAGTTGGCATTTTCGGACATTCAGGAGGTGGTTTTATGGCTGCTGCCGCTTTGTGTACGTATCCGGAATTTTATACAGCTGCCGTGGCAAGTTCGGGGAATCACGACAACCGTATCTATAACCGGGGATGGATGGAAATTTATCATGGCCGTCCGGACCGGATTGCCACCAATCTGGAATTGGCAGGAAGACTGAAAGGACATCTGTTGCTGGTTTCCGGAGATCAGGACCGCAATGTACATCCGGCTCATTTGTTAAGGTTTGCTGACGCACTGATTAAAGCCGGTAAGAATTTCGAGATGGTGTTGTTGCCGGGAGCGAAGCATGGTTATACGGGCATGAACGATCGCTTTTTTGAACGCAAAATGTGGTATCATTTTGCCCGTTACCTGTCGGGAGATGCGACTGCGGGGAGCTGTGCCGACATGGAATAGTCAATAAAATGTTTATATAAAAAATGGAAAACAGATGAAAATAAATGTGATTCGAATTGTAATAATGGTATGTCTGGAACTACTCCTGTGCGGAGTTCCGGGGGAGTCCTGGGGGCTCAAGGCCGACCGCCGTCCGCGTCAGGTCATGTTGCCCGATGCCTCATTTTTAACAATAGTGCTGCACGGAGATGAATTTTTCCATTACACCACTACGGTGGACGGATATATGATTACCCGGAAACCGGACGGTTATTTCTATTATTCTTCAATATCCGGAAATGGCCGGGAAACAATATCGGATATCCGGGCTCATGATCCGGGCAACCGGGGGGGGAGCGAGCAGGCTATGCTGGCTTTGCGCTCTAAGGGGGTGCCGGTAACGCTGGCTTCAACTATCCGGATGAAAACGATGGGGAATCTCCGGGGAAATGGTTACGAAGTGATGAAAGGAATTCATCCTTTCGGAAAACATAAGACCCTGGTTATTTTAGTGGATTATCAGGATGTCCGTTTTGCTGTTTCATCCCCCCGGGAAAGTTTTTCTGCCATGTTAAACGAAAACGGTTACAGCCAGAACGGGGCAACGGGAAGTGCGGCAGATTATTTCAAAGATAATTCGGGGGGACGTTTTCAACCGGAATTTGTTGTGGTGGGGCCTGTTGTATTACCGAAAGAGAGAGCTTTCTACGGTAAAAACCAGACTCCGACCCTGGAACCCAATGCCCGGCAAATGATCATTGACGCTTGTCAAGAGGTAGAGAAGGGGCAATTGGTTAATTTTCAGGAGTTTGATTCTGACCGTGATGGGGTGGTAGATAATGTATATGTGTTTTATGCCGGACATGATGAATCGGCCGGGGCTTCACCGGATGCTGTATGGGCTCACGAAGGGACATTGAAAGGTATGGAAGGGGCTGCGGTGGGTGGTCTGCAATTGGAGACTTATGCCTGTTCCTCGGAATTAAAAGATGACCGTGGAATGGTCATGACAGGGATCGGTCCGATTTGCCATGAATTCGGGCATGTACTGGGATTACCTGATTTTTATGATACAGACGGGGCTGTTCATGAAGAGAGTATGGGGCTTTATGAACGTTTTTCGATTATGGATGCAGGGAATTATAATAATGAGGGGAGAACACCTCCTTATTATACTGTTGTGGAACGGGCAATTGTCGGTTGGTTGGAGCCTCAGGAACTGAATGAGGCCGGAAATTTCAGACTGGAGGATATTTCAACGAACACCGGTTACCGGATATCGGCAACCTCTGATCCCGGTGAGTATTTTTTACTGGAGAACCGCCAGGTGAAGGGCTGGGACCGTTTTTTACCGGCCCACGGAATGTTGATTTATCACATTGACCGTAGCAGCAGAGCCATAAACGGAATTCCTATTCCCCAGCTATGGAAAATGAATAAATTAAATTCGTATGCCCAACATCCCTGTTGTTATATTGTGGGAGCTGGCGGATCTATAAAGAACGAAGCAGAATATGGAACCTTGACATTTCCTGGAGAGAGACGCGTTCATGAATTTTCCGGTAGCTCTGCTCCGGCATCCAACCGCTTCTGGACCGGAGAGTCAGCTCCGGTGAATCTGAAAAATATACAGGAGGACAATGGTGTTGTTACATTTACTGTAGAGACTGTGTCCACAACCAAACTTCAGGGAGGGGTCCGGGATATTAGCGGAAATGCTGTTGCCGGAGCAGGTATGATGTTGCTGAATCTGGAAACTCAGGCAACTCCTTTACAGGCTGTCACCGATCAGTATGGCAATTTTCTGTTTGATCAGGTAGAATATGGCAGATATCTGGTATTGGTTTCCAAAGACGGATTCCGCTGTTATTCCCGTTATTTTACTGTGAATGAAAACAGTGGTTCTCTGGATATCTGCCTGGAATCAGAACCCGGTAAAGAGCGTACAGAGCTGAAATGGCATGACAATGTAGCTGCCAGTTTCTGGAATCTCCCGGAGACTTTTACTGCAGCTGTGTCCTGGACTCCTGAGCAATTGAAGGATTATGCGTTTATGACTCTGATGAAAACGGAAATACATGTATTGGGAGAAGGAGAGATGACTTTACATATCTGGGAAGATGAAAAAGAAATTTTGCAGCGGAAGGTGACGGAGTTCAAAGAGGGAGGATGGGCTGTGGTGAATGTTGCAGATGCCGGTATCCAGATTACTCCTGAAAAAGTTTTGAAAGTCGGTTTCAGTTTCAAGGCGGCTACTCCTTTGATGATTGCTTTGGATAAAGGACCGATGGCGGCTAACGGTGGTTGGGTGAAATACGGAGATTGGACAACAGTCAAAGAGATTGCTCAGGTCGATCAGAACTGGTTAATCACAATA
>CAJMQA010000284.1 GCA_905215395.1 uncultured bacterium
ATTCATGGTCAGGGGTTTGAAAAGCATCTCTTTATGGCCCATCAGTGCATAGTCCGGGATTTCATACCGGAAAGTAATTCTGAGGGGAGCCGCCTGATAGTCTTTGGGATTTTTTCCCCAGTCCACACTGAGCAGACGGGCTTTGGGTGATACAGCCAGCAGTTGTTGTTCCATGGTATTTTTCCAGTCGGATTGCCATCCGGTGGTAAAAATACGGCGGATACTCAGATCTGACTGCCCTTCGGCTGTGATGGTAAATTGTCCGGTCAGAGTGCCTCGTTCATCTATTTTATTGTTGGCTTTGATGCGTACGTAATGGTTTTCTGGAGCGGAGAGGGGAGTGATACAAAGATCAGAGCCTTCGGCTATTCCCGGCAGATAGTTCTGCTGCTGTTCGGCACTGCTCCATAACTCGCGGCAAAAGGGAACCCAGGTAGGGTCGAGTGGCATGTAAGTGCCGTTACTTAATTTTACGACAGCCACACAATGATTGAAATGGTCTGCCGGTATACTTTCTACGCGGCTTCCGGCCATCGTCATTGCCGGATAGGCTTCAAAACCTGCCATGCGCAGGAATGATATCAGGGTGCCGGCAATGTCTTTGCACACACCACAGCGATCGGTATAATTCATTTCTGTATTGTGCAGGGTAAAACCTTCTCCTTTTCCCATACTGATTCCGGCATAACGGATGTTATCGGCTACCCAGTGGGTGAGAACCGCAATTTTTTCCATTTCGGTTTTCTTACCCCGGATCAGTTCATCCACCTTTTTCTGTGCTTCAGGGAAGGCTGCAAAGCTGCCGTAATCTTCGTTGGTTTTATAAAACCAGCGGGATTTGTCCTGCCATTCCGGCGTGGAGGACATCATCAGCTTCGGTGCAGCGTCGAATAGGTCGACCATATTGGGTTCCTTGGCAAAAGGCAGAATTTTGTCACTTGCAAATGTATACACTTTGCGTCCGTCCTCGTACCGCATAGCTGAACTGCATTCTCCCTGATAAAACTGGAACTGTAATTCTTTTTCTGCAGGCATGGATACCCGGTATACTTTCCGGTGGGTGGGTTCACTGCACCAGAAAGGAACAATGTCATAAAATTGTCCTCTCATAGGAGGAATGAACCGTTCTTCGTCCTGCTGTTCCGCCAGCAATGCGTAGGTAAATCCTTTCTTATGGATTTCATATTCCAGCACATCTCCGGTTTCCATTTGTCCGGCTTCCAGCATGATTTGTCGGGCTCCCCAATAGATCATTCTGGCCGGTGCTGCATAATCCTGAGTCTTGCTGACATCGAGGGAAATGATTTGACCGCTGGGTTTATGAATGCGGGCAAAACGGAATTCTGCAAAAGCGGTCAGCGGATCATAATCGTATTTGATGATCCGGTTGGCTAAAGCACCTTCAGGGGATTGAATGGCAATGGCTTTATACACGGTAAAGGTGCCTGAACCGGTAGGAGCAACGGTTACTGCTGTACTATCGAGCAGGACCACCTGGTCATACCGCTTGTAGTTTGTTTCCTGCTTGACCTGTGACAGAAAAGGTTTCCAGTTTTGCGCCTCCACAGAGACAAAGGCCAGATAACACAGAAGGAAAAGAAAATATTTCATATGATTAGAATTGGTTTTTAGTACACACGGGAAATAAAAAAAGCGGCCCGGGAGCCGCTTTGATTTTTATCTGATCTCAGCCCCCAGCAAATGTTTGTAGGTGCCCATCAGCTTGTTCATGATTTTATCGATTTGTTTATCAGTAAGGGTCTTCTCATCGTCTTGTAAAGTGAAGCTGACTGCATACGATTTTTTGTCTGCTCCTAGTTTTTCACCTTCATAGACATCGAATAGATTCACAGATTTCAATAAGTTCTTCTCCGTACGCATAGCAATGTCGCGTACCTCTTTGAAAGAGATCTTTTTGTCCAGTAACAAAGCCAGATCACGTTTTACAGCCGGGAATTTCGGCATCGGGATGAAGCTTACTTTATGGTTTCTGATAGCTTTCAGTAAATTTTCCCAGGAGAATTCTGCATAAAAGACTTCCTGGTCGATATCGGCGGTTTTCAGGACTTTACGGCTCAGGATTCCGATTGTGACAAAGTGCTTACCGTTTTGTGTATAGGTGAGGGCTTCGCGGTAAATATCGTCACTACATTCGTCGATACTCATGGCTTCCGGCTTTAAGCTTAAACGCGACAATACCATTTCTGCATAACACTTGAGGTTGAAAAAGTCGCTCTTTTGCTCCCGGCTGTTCCAGGAAGCCTGGGTTTTATTGCCGGTGATGAACAAAGCCAGTTTGTCTTCTTCCTGATACCGTTTCAGATGATTCGCTGTTTCTTTTGAATGGAAAGTATAGGTTTTGCCGAATTCAAAGAGACGCAGGTTGCTGTTTTTCCGGTTGATATTGTAAGCGATGGTCTCCAGTCCGCCGAATAACAGGGTCTGGCGCATGGCATTCAGATCCGAGCTGAGGGGATTGAACAACATTACTGTATTCTCCGGTTTATAGGTTTCCAGATTTTCAAAATAGGAGGCCTTGGTCAATGAATTGTTCATGATTTCATTGAACCCATTGGCTGCCAGTAAATCGGAAATCTTATTTTTCAGCTGAAAATCGTCCGGTTTTTCAGAATAACTCAATGTAGAATTTACCTTTGCCGGGACTTCAATATTGTTAAAACCGTAAATCCTTAGGATATCTTCAATGACGTCGGCTTCCCGGCGAACATCGACACGATAGGGAGGAACATGTAGTAAAAGTCCTTCTGTGGTTTCTTCCACAATCTTTATTTCCAGAGATTTCAGGATTTTCTTGATGGTATCGTGTCCGATTTCCTTTCCGATCAGCCGATCGACGTGTGCATACCGGATAGCTACTTCAAAATCAGCCACCGGAGCCGGATAAATGTCGATGATTTCAGAGGTAATTTTGCCTCCTCCGATCTCTTTTATCAACATGGCAGCACGTTTCAGTGCATAAATTACGATATTGGGATCCGTACCTCTTTCAAAACGGAAAGAAGCATCTGTGTTCAGGCCATGGCGACGGGCTGTTTTGCGGACGAATACCGGATCGAAACAGGCACTTTCGAGGAATACGTTAGTTGTATCTTCAGTAATACCGCTTTCCAGTCCCCCGAATACTCCGGCGATACACATAGGCTCTTCGGTATTACATACCATCAGGTCGTTTTCATTCAGTTCCCGTTCCACACCATCTAAGGTTGTGAATTTGGTGCCTGTCGGGAAGCTGCGGATGATTACTTTGTTCCCTTTGATTTTATCTTTATCGAAAGAGTGCAGAGGTTGCCCCAGTTCAAACAAAATAAAGTTGGTAATATCCACGATATTATTGATGGGATGCAGACCGATTGCCTTCAGACGGGTTTGCAACCATTCCGGAGACTCTTGTACTTTTACACCTTCTATACAAATACCCGCATAACGCGGACAGGCTTCCGGACGTTGCACTTCTATCGAAATACCGGCGGTATTGCTGTCTATGGCGAAATTTTCTACAGAGGGTAAACTGTAATGTATATCTCCCCTTTGCTGTAAGAAAGCGGCAAGATCCCTGGCCACTCCCAGGTGCGAAGCCCCGTCCACCCGGTTGGGGGTAATGTCTACTTCGATAGTGTAATCCGTCGTAATATTGTAATATTCAGATGCCGGCATGCCTGCCCGGGCATCTTTCGGAAGTACGATAATACCGGCATGGTCGTGTCCGATACCGATTTCATCTTCGGCACAGATCATACCCTCGGATTCCTGCCCTCTGATTTTTGATTTTTTGATGACAAATTCTTTGTCTCCGTCATAGAGGGTAGTTCCAA
Organism: uncultured bacterium; assembly: GCA_905215395.1. Lineage (GTDB taxonomy): Bacteria > Bacteroidota > Bacteroidia > Bacteroidales > Marinifilaceae > Odoribacter. Next base: position 3,834 of record CAJMQA010000284.1, read on the forward strand.
TGGTAGCTACGACTACTTTCTGCCCGGCAGCAACGTTAGGAGCTCCGCAGACAATAGGGGTGAGGCGGCCGTCACCCAGATCTACCGTTGTGATGTGCAGGTGATCGGAGTCCGGGTGAGCTTCGCAGGTTTTCACTTCACCGATGACTAGTCCTCTCAAACCACCGCGGATGGACTCGAATTTTTCATAACCACCTACTTCCAGGCCGATGCTGGTCAGTATCCCGCAGATTTCTTCAACGTCTAAATCTACTTTCAGGTAATCTTTCAGCCAGTTTAAAGATATATTCATTTTATTGTATTATGAGTTTCAACAAATTTTAAGCATTCTTTCAATCGGCGCCCAGGCTCTTTGGCGGATATCTTCCGGAACCTTTACGGTATATTGTTCTTTCTCCAGAGCTTCAAACACATTTTCCAAAGTCACCTTTTTCATCTGTCCGCAGATGGTTTTGGGATGAATAGGGATAAACTCTTTCTCCGGACTATCCGATTTCAGTTTGTGTATGGTCTCGATCTCAGTGGCGATAACGAACTGTTTTTTAGGAGATGTTCTGGCATGTCTGATCATGCCCGCAGTAGAATACATGTAAGTTTGGGGCAGATTCAGGATAGCATCGTCGTGTGAACAATGAGATTCCGGATGGATCAGGATATCTGCTTCCGGATATTCCCGGCTCTTTTCCAGAATCATTTCACTGGAAATGCGTTCGTGGACACAACAATCTCCGTTCCACAGCTCCATTTCCCGGCCTGTGGCTTTCATTATCCAGGCTCCCAGATATTTATCGGGATCAAACAGTAATTTCCTATCCCGTGGAAG
>CAJMQA010000285.1 GCA_905215395.1 uncultured bacterium
GTTGTCGGAACGATGGCATAGGATGATGTCAGGCTGACTCCTATTTGGGCCGGGGCATCCAGTAATTCAAATATATCCTTTTTCAGGGAATGATCCGGGCAGGCAGAGTATCCGAAAGCCGGACGGATCATGTGTAGCCCTTCACAAAGCTGCTCCTGCACCCATTCTGCCAGGGCTTCCGTGAGCCGTGCACAGAGGCTTTCTCTGAGCAGATGCTCAAAATCGTGACAGTCACAAGACACATGGGTATCTGCTACCTTCAGGACAAAAAGACCGATTGTGCTTTTTCCCCAGGCTTTCGGACAGATATAATCGCTTAGGCTCAGGCAGGAACCGCTGCTTCTCTGCTGGCGTAACATGACTAGTCTGTGACCGTTGTCCAGGATGATCTCATCATTTTCTGTACAGGCATCGAAAAACTTTACAACTACCGAGGCTTCGAATTCCTGGCCGGCAATCACGGTACCCAGCATTTCCAGGGCTGCCTGATAGGTTTTATCCGCTTCTTCATTCTGGTATATGATTTCCGGGTATTTTCCTTTGAAACCCCAGAAGTGGAAAAATGGGGTCCAGTCGATTTTGGAAATCAGTTCCTGTATGTCTATTTTTTTTCCGGTCAGATGATGTTCTCCGAAACTTTCCGGTTGCAAAAAACTTTCCCGGCTGAAAACGGGCGCTTTTTCCCGTGCTTCGGAGTAGGCCAGTAAAGGATTCTGTTTGTTGTAATATTGTTGGCGCACCTCTTCCTGCTCCTGTTTGATCTGCCGGATATAACTTGTCCGGTCTTGCAACAGGCGCTTGATGATTCCGGCAGTCCGTGAAGCATCTCCTCCGTGTACCACACAATAATCGTATTTAGGGGCTAGCTTCACCGCCGTATGTACTCCGGATGTGGTGGCTCCACCTACAATCAGGGGTATTTCCAACCCTTCCTTCTGTAACATTTCACACAGGGATTCCATTTCGCTCAATGAAGGGGTGATCAGTCCGCTCACTCCGATAATGTCTGCTTTGTGTTCTTTGGCTGCAGTGATAATGCGTTGATTGTCTACCATAACTCCCAGGTCGATGACCTCGAAATTGTTGCAGGAGAGTACGATGCTGACAATATTTTTGCCGATGTCGTGAACATCCCCTTTGGCAGTAGCTACTATGATTTTCGGGCGTTTTATATCCTGTCCTCCGGCAGAATTGTGTTTTTCTATTTCCGGCTGCAGGATGGCTACGGCGGCTTTCATGGCTTTGGCTGATTTTACTACCTGGGGAAGGAACATTTTTCCGGCTCCGAATAAGGTGCCGACCTTGTCCATTCCCAACATCAGGGGACCTTCGATGATCTCTACCGGAGTAGAATAAATCGTCAGGGCTTCTGCCAGATCCGGGGCCAGATATTCCGTATTGCCTTTTACCAGGGCATAAATCAGTCGCTCTTCCAGACTGTGTTGCCGCCATTCTTCATTTTTTACAGGCTTTCCGTCAGCAGTTTTGTTGCCTTTAATCTGTTCTGCCAGTTCAATCAGTCGTTCTGTGGCTTCCGGACATTTGTTCAGAACAACGTTTTCAACCGTTTGGAGCAGTCGGGGATCGATATCATCGTATACCTGCAGCATAGCCGGATTGACAATGGCCATATCCAGACCGGCGTGAATGGCATGATAGAGGAATACGGAATGCATCGCTTCCCGCACCGGATTATTTCCCCGGAAAGAGAATGATAAGTTGGACACCCCGCCGGAGGTCCGGCAACCCGGCAGATTCTTTTTTATCCAGGCGACTGCCTGGATAAAGTCTACTGCATAGTTGTTGTGTTCTTCCAGTCCGGTTCCGATGGCTAGTATATTGACATCGAAGATAATGTCTTCTGGCCGGAAACCTGCTTTCCGGGTCAGTATCTGATGCGCTCTTGCACAAATTTCAATTTTACGTTCGTAAGTGACAGCTTGCCCTTGTTCGTCAAAAGCCATGACAACGACAGCAGCCCCCAGACGGTGAATTTCTCTGGCTTTCATCAGGAAGGGTTCTTCTCCTTCTTTCAGGCTGATGGAATTGACAATACATTTGCCCTGGGCATTTTTCAAACCGGCTAGTATGGTGTTCCAGTCGGAAGAATCGATCATCAGGGCTGCTTTGGCAATGTCCGGGTCGTTGCTGATGTAACGGACAAAAGTGGCCATTTCGGAAGCACTGTCCAGCATGGCATCGTCCATGTTGATGTCGATGATGGAAGCTCCGTCCTCAATCTGTTTGCGGGCAATCTGCGCGGCTTCTTCGTAAGCTTTGGCACCGATAAGCTTGGCAAATTTGGCCGAACCTGCCACATTGGTACGTTCCCCGACATTGATAAAGTTGTTCTGTTCTTTGTCGACCACAACATTGTCCAGTCCGCTGACAACCAGTTGCGGATGGGGCTGAGACAACGGACGGGGGGAAATTCTTTCGAGGGCTTGCTGTATCGCCCGGATGTGGGCAGGTGTAGTTCCGCAACATCCTCCTGCTATATTTAGTAAACCTTCTGTGGCCATTTGCTTCAGGCAGGAAGCGGTCAGTTCCGGGCTTTCATCGTATTCGCCCATTTCATTCGGCAGTCCTGCATTGGGATAGATACTCAGGAAGCAGGGCAGGGTTTTGGACAATTGTTCAATAAACGGCAACAGATCAGTAGCCCCGAAGGAGCAGTTCAGTCCGAAACTTAGCAACGGATAATGGGATACTGCCGTAAACAGAGCTTCCAGGCTTTGTCCGGTCAGTGTCCGTCCGCTCTTGTCATTGATGGTTGCGGAAAGCATAACCGGTAAAGCAGTTTGCTTGTCTTCCTGTACTTTTTCGATGGCGTAGAGGGCGGCTTTGGCGTTTAGTCCGTCAAAAACCGTTTCCACCAGCAACAGGTCGGCACCTCCTTCGATCAGTCCGCGGGCTTGTTCTTCGTAGGTATGAACCATATCGTCGAAGCTCACAGGCCGGTATTCCGGGCGGTTGACATCCGGAGAAAGGGAGAGGGTTTTGGAGGTCGGTCCCATGCTCCCGGCTACATAAACTTTTTTTCCGGCCTCTGCATGCCGGGCTGTTTCTGCTGCAATCCGGGTGCCCTCATAGCTCAGCCGGTACACCAGGTCTTCACAGTGGTATTCCTCCTGAGAGATAGCGTTGGAATTGAACGTGTTGGTTTCGATTATATCGGCTCCTGCCTGAATGTATGCCTGATGTATCTCCCGGATCACCTCCGGACGGGTCAGGTTTAATATGTCGTTGTTTCCTTTCAGGTTGACCGGATGGGAGGCAAATTCCTTTCCCCGGAAATCTGCTTCCGTGAGTCCGTATTTCTGGATGGCTGTTCCCATGGCCCCGTCCAGGATCAATATGCGTTTTGTTAATTCTTCCCTAATCATAGATGCTCGCTAAAATAGTTTTAATTCAAAAATACCGCAAATACCGATTTTATCGTCCTTTATGGCTATGGCTGCGATAATGTCTGCTTTCTCCCGGATTCGTTCCGTACAGCTTTGTACGTCATCCGCTGTCTGAATGATATTGGCAAAAGCTGTGGCATAGGTGTCGGCCAGTAAAGTGTCCCGGCAAATGATCATGACGGCATCGGCTTTCCCAAAGCTGAGGGAAGGTCCCACCGTACCCGAGGAGGTACAGATTCCCAGAGGTGCATACCGGGCTTCGATGTGAAGGCCGACTTTTTCCGAAAGGGGAGACGGGCCGGCAAAGACTGCAATATCCAGGTCTTCCTGAATATCGGCATAGATGTCTCCGCCGTTTTCAACAATCACTTCTTTCACACTGAATTCGGTTTTGAGAGCCTGTCCGGTTTTTTGGGCCACAGCACCGGCCACAGCGCTCATCGGACCGATCTGGCTTTTTTCTGCCACGGCATCCATTTCCCGGAATATCTCCGGGGCATCCGGAGCGGAGGCATAAGGGACAAGCGCCTCCGCATAATCCGGATGCTGGCTGATCCAGTTGTCCATTTCCTGACGCAGGTTCAGGACAAAATGCTCCGTAAACGAAATTATCCCTTCCTGCCAGGAGGCTTTGTCTATACCTATCCATAGATCCGTTTCCTTATATCTGATGACGAAATAAGTCCAGCGGTCCTGACGGAAATGTTCCCGGTATGTACGATTGATGTATTCCATGTTTCAGGATTCTGCAAATTCGATTCTGAAGAGTTTCAGCGGACAGGCTTTCAGGCATAATTTACAGGCAATGCATTTTTCCGGGTTGAAATGTAATTTCCAGTCGGGAGCGCCTATGGTCAGGGCATGTGAAAAACAGGCGGAGACACAGTTCCCACAGTCTATACACAGGCTGGCATCGTAGGATACTTTACTGGATACCGGGCTGACGGTCACACCGTTTTCGATCAGATAGGCGATACCTTCATCCAGCTTTCCGGGATCTGCTTCCAATTCTACCAATAGATTTCCCGACTTTCCGGCCTGGATTTCTGCTTTCAGAATGTTGATGCGGATATCATATATTTTGACCAGATCATAGGTTAAAGATCTGTCGGTGGCGTCTACCGGGAACGATAATACAACTTTTTTTATCATGGTGTTTTTGTGTTTTAAGGATGAATGGACGTTTTACTTCTCTTCGTCAATGGCAACCAGG
>CAJMQA010000286.1 GCA_905215395.1 uncultured bacterium
AGTCTGAGGTAGGGGCGGTGTCCAAAAAACTCTGGCTGCAGCTTTGTAGCAACAGTGACAGACTCAGTAGCGTAGTTAGAATATATATCGTTTTCATAATTTTATGGTTTAAAATGCGATGTTTAATCCGATGGTAACCAGACGTGACGGTGAATAGATCGCTGCTTCCTGCGATCCGTCAAAACTTTGCTGAGGTGTAAAGCCTTTTCGTTTGCTTAGCAGAAACAGGTTTTCTCCGCTGATATATATTCGGATATTACTTAAATCAAGTGTCCGGGCAATGTGTTTTGGGACATTATAACTTAGACCTGCACTTTTAAGTGCCAGAAAGCTGGTGCTGAGTAGGAAACGGTCTGAGGCTGTCCCCAGGTCGCTGTTACCGATTTCCATACGTGGAACATCTGTGATATCTCCTGGCTTTTGCCATCTTTTTTTTATATCAGGGTGTAAAGCCCAGCCGAGCCGACTCGGTTGCATCAATTTAACGTAAGGATAGTCATATGCTTTACCTCCGACCTGATAAGTGAACATGAAATTGAGTTCAAGACCTTTCCAGGTGAAGGAATGCCCCATAGCTCCGTAAAAATCTGGAAGAGCCGTTCCGCAGTAATTTTTGGCTCCTTCTTTGCGATTGGTGGTATATACAGCTTCGCCCTTTTCATCGGTTTTGTTAGTTGCATAGAGAGTCTGACCGTCATCCGGATTTACTTTAACAAAATCGAGCAGATAGAATTCGTAGATGGATTTACCTTTCATTAGCTTGTGAGAACCGGCTACTATTTCTTCCTGAGGAAGTTTGGTGATTTTATTTTTAAAACGAGTGAGATTGAAATCCATATTCCAGATAAAGCGCTCTGTCTTGATCAGGTCGGCATTCAACTGAATTTCAATTCCACGGTTATACATAGTTCCTACATTTTGCCATTCTTTTGTGATTCCGCTGGAAAGGGGCTGAGGAACTTCGAATAACAGATTATTGGAAATGCGGTGGAAAAATTCAATGCTTCCTCTCAGGCGCTGAAAGAAAGAAAATTCTATTGCAACGTCGGTATTGTTATTAGATTCCCATTCCAGGTAAGGATTGTTGGCGAACGGATTTTTCGAAAATCCGGGTTCCGTGGCATTGTTGTTAATGGAATACAGACTTTGCCATCCATAATAAGTATTGATATTATCATTCCCGACCTGGCCATAGGAAGCCCGTAATTTCAGTTGATCCATCCAACTGATATTTTGCATGAAGTTTTCCTGATTGATTCTCCAGGAGGTACCGACAGACCAGAAATCTCCCCAGCGGCTGTCCCGGTGGAAACGGGATGAACCGTCACGTCTCCAGGATGCTGACAGATAATATTTCTCCTTATAATTGTAATTGAAGCGGGCAAAATATCCTTCGGTTCTATATTTATCGGTTTGGGAGGTCAAATCGTCTGTCGTTGTAAAATTGACAAATTCGTCATTTCCCGGTGCGACAATTCCCGATCTTTCTGCATAAAGATATTTGGAAACCAAAGAGTAACTTTCATGGCCGAGTAAAATATCGAAATTGTGTCCGTTACTTATTTTATTATAGCTCAATAGTTGGTTATAATTGACCGTTTCTGTTTTGGAAGCTGATTTACTGCTGCTACCTTCCGGAGCATAGGGGCCAACAAGCGGATTCCGGTAGACATGACCATTCCCCATACTGTAGTCATAACTGAAATTAACTGTAAATTTCAGATCTTTTACCGGAAGAATATCGATATATCCTCTGGTATTCAGCTGATTTTTGGAGTTTTTATATTTATCGTATTCCATTTCTGCCAATACGTTTCGTCCGTTCATATTTCCGATCCGGGTGAATTGGTACAGTGGTTTTCCGGTATCATCAACTTTCAGTTTACCATTTTCGTCGTGTTCGTGGATAGAATGTATAGGGGCCATATCACGTGCAAAATTAAATGGATTCCCTCCTCCGCTGCCCAGTGTGTTGGCTTGACTGACTGCTCCTGCAATGTTGACTCCGGTTTTAAAATACTTCCGGGGTTGTACATTGACCCTGGCTCGTGCTGTGACTCTTTCGAGAGAACTGCGAATGGCATAACCATTGTCCTGGGTATATCCCAGTGAAAAATAAAAGTCGGCTTTTGGGGTTCCTCCGCTGGCGGATATCGTATAATCACTACGGTATCCCAGTCGGGCAATGGCATCATTCCAGTCGAGATCGTCCGGATAGGCTAGTTTGGCCTGAGGATTCAACTTTCCATCTGTGCCGACTATCTGGTCGGCTGCTACTGTGAATGGATTAACTCCCAATTGAGAGGCAATTTCCTTACTGGCCTTTTGGGCTGATTCCTCGTCACTTAACGGATTTATCTTGCGGAAACGTAATTGATTCCGATAGGCTTCCCACATCAGTTCAAAGTACTCTCCGGGACCGATTTTGTCATATTCCGGTATGGAACGGCTGTTGAACCCCTGGTTTATTTTGACCTGGAAACTGAGTTGTTCCTGATTTCCTTTTTTGGTGGTAATCATGACAACGCCGTTAGCTGCCCGGCTTCCGTAAAGAGCTGTGGAGGGTGCGTCTTTGAGTATTGAGATACTTTCTATGTCGTTGGGATTAATTCCGGAGATATCATCGGAATAAGGAGTCCCGTCAACGACATATAGGGGTTCGTTGCTTGCTTTATAGGAACCGATTCCCCGGATTCGGATGGAAGGGGCTGAACCCGGTTGTCCGGAACCGGAGGTCATTTGTACGCCGGCTGTTGCTCCTTCTAAGGCATTCATTACATTACTGAGTGGACGGTCGGCTAATTTTTGTTGTCCGATACTGGCAGCGGAACCCGTAAATGATTCTTTCCGGCTGGTTCCGTAAGCAATGACAATCACTTCATCCATTTTTTCAGATTCCGGTTGTAGTTTAACATGGATGGTTGTTTGAGAACCTACGGTTATGGTTTGAGTTTTCATTCCGACAAAAGAGAATATCAGTTCTGCGTTTTGTGGTACTCTCAGCGTGTATATACCCTGAGCATCGGTGGCTGTTCCACTGCGACTTCCTTTGACAATTACGGAAACGCCAGGGAGTGGCGAGCCGTCAGAAGCGTCAGTGACTTTACCACTGACATCGTGTAGTTGGGCATAGCTCAGCTGTACACCTGCTACCAGCAGGAAGAATGACAGGATGATAACTTTTTTCATAATGTTTGTTTTAGGTTTGTAGTAGTATAGAAGGTCATTTCAGTTGGTTCGAGATATATTCTGTCAGAATCTCCAGTTGTGTATCTTTTTTCCCCAATATTTGTTGTAAGTCCGGTGTAATGACGAGATCGGGCTGGGTGCCGTTGGTGTCTAGTGTTTTTCCGTTACGTTGAAAAGAAATCATGGTGGATATCTGGAATTCCGTACCTGAATTTTTCAGTTTGAAAGGGATACTGCGTCCGCTGGAACCGTCAGAGTTAACTCCGGCAATACAAATCCCGGGTACTCCCTTAAAAGCAGTAGTAAAGACACTGGCTGCACTGAAGACTACTTCATTAATCAGGAGATATACGGGTTTTCCGTAAAATAATTCCGGATTATGATGTAACACCATTATGAATTCGCTGCTGTATTCATTCCGGGGATACTGCCATTCGGTTGTGAAAGTCCCGAGAAATTCTTGTATAAGCTTTTGTTCTTCACGGCTGAAATGTTTTGAATGGGAAGTGTAAAGATGCCGTTCCTGCATGCTGTGTATATCCTCATTTAAAATCTGACTGGAGCGGACTTTAGCTATGTTGGCAATCCAGGGAGAACTTCCGGCTGGAATCAGATAAGGGGCGAGAGTCATGAGTATGTCGCGGGTTCCGCCTCCATTGTCCCTCAGATCCAGGATCAAAGCTTTTGTGTTCCTGTATTCTTCCAATTTACGAATCAACTCCCGGTAATATTGTGGGTAGGATTCTTTTGGGATCATCTGAGGAATTCGGATGTATCCGATTTTGTTATTAATCAGACGGTAAAAGGAATCGTACTTTTCTTCTTTATATGCTTTTTGTATCGCTTGTTTATCGGTACAGATATTTTGCCAGAATGTTTGTGTCGTATCGGGTTTCAGGCGGATTGTCTTGTCTTTTTTCCCGTTTGTAAAGGTGAAACTTAGTTCGTCAGGGAAGTTTCGGCCCGTTTTATAAAATTGTTCTTCAATCCGTGTTAATAATTTGGTGGCACGGTTTTGACGTGCAGCTTCAGGGGCCCAGCGATCACGGTAGGTAATTTCTTCCATGAAATTTTCCAGCGCAACACCTTCTATGGTTTTGAGATATGGGAAGTGAGCCAGGAATAACCTGTATTGTCCCGAATTCCCCGAATCTTTTTTCAATGCAACAATTTTATCTTCCAGAGGTGCTACAATAAAAGGGAGACCATGCTTCCAGCGTTTCCGGTTGGTTTTCATCCAGAAATGCCGGTCACCGATAAGTCCGAGTATACGTTGTAGTTTAAACCGGAAGAAATCAGTCTCGATTTCTTCCGGAAGTTCTATGCTTAGCATCTTTAATTGTTCATCAATATCCGGTGTTTTTGAGGTGTAATAGGAGGAATTACGTTTCAGGATGTCCCGGACTTCTTCAATATCTTCCCG
>CAJMQA010000287.1 GCA_905215395.1 uncultured bacterium
ATCTCATCCTTCTGATCTTCCACGTATATCCGGACTTCTTTTTCCTGTTCTTTGACAGTCATTAACTCTTCCAGGGGACTGGTACTAATATAAGACTTCACCTCCCGGCCCAGCTCTTTACATGCAGTTCCGTCATATATCAGAAGCTGGCAGGAGGAACAGCTCCGGACCAGATTTTCCACTCCGGACTCTTCACCACCGACAAAGAAAGAAGCAAACATACACCCCAGGCCATTGATCCGGAAAGTTTTAACACCTTCCACCTCTTCGTATTTCTGACATAATTTATCAAATTTTCTGGATTGTGACATACAGGCGCCTAAGGTTGTAATTGTAACAATACTCAACAGGAATAATCTTTTCATAGGTCTTATAATTAAGGATGAACATTGGGGGATTTATTTCCACCCGTATCTTTCACTTTATTCAAATACTCCACTCCACTGATATTTACCGATTTTGTCAAACGGGATATTTTTTTCAAATCAATCTTTCCGATAAAATTCATCAGAACGAACTTTCCTTTTTCACCAACCAGTATCACCAATTCAGCAATACATCCTTTCGATTCACGGATATACATCCATACCTCCTCATTCTCTTCCTTGACATTCATCAGGTTTTCGTATCCGGCTGAGGGATTTTCCAGCATCTGCCGGCTAACCTTAAAATATTCTTCCGTCTTCTGAGCGGTAGTGATTATTTTCATTCCGGTAAGATTCTGAATGATACTTTCGGTCTCCGCATCAGTCATGTCAGCGATCAGCTGAAACATTTTTGCATTAATATTCACCTGGGTAAATACATCCGGATTGTTCTGCTTTTTCAAAAAGTCAGCCACCATATCCTGTGCTCTTCCGTGGGTCATGAAAGCTGACAGACACACGATCAATATAAATATCTTTCTCATCGCTATTCTTTTATAAATTGAGTAACTACTTCCAATCCTTCCATATTCTGTTCCACAATCTGCTGTCCCCGGTTCAGTTTCAGGGAAACAAATGACAATGCCCGTTGCACCTCGGCTAAAGCTTGCTCAGGCGTCTGAGGTTCAGATGGCAGGTATTTTTTTTGCTGCCACAGAAATACACTCCCCGCCATCACCAACAAAATGACCACTCCTGCCACCCGGAAAACAAGCTGTTTAAAAACCGGGCGCCGGACTTTTCTTTTCCGGATTTCTGATAAAATTTTCCGGTCGAAATCTTCTGTCAGACACACCTGTCTTTCCTGGGATTGTAAAACAAACAACTCTCTGAACTGCTGCAAATATTCAGGCAATTCTTCTCCGCAAGTGAAACAACGGCGTAATTCTTCTTCCTCCTCCGGACTTGTCTCACATTGCCAGAATTTATCCAACAAAAATTCAATTCGTTTGTAATCCATAACTATCCAATGTCAAATACAATTCTTTAATCTTTTTCCTTGCCCGGAATAAATATACCTTCACTTGCTCCTCTGTAAGCCGGAGTGTTAAGGCTATCTCAGAATAACTCATCCCCTCCACATCGCGCAACTGAATGATATCCCGCTGAGGTTCAGGCAACTGCTCCATCAATTGCAGTAACAAACTCACACGTTCATTCTCCTCCAGCTGCAATAAAGGTCCTTCCTCTCTCCATAGTTCCTGTTTATTCTCCAAATCCACCTGTTGATTTACTTTCAGCTCTATCCGGTTTAAAGCCAGATTTTTTGCCATTGTATAACAGTAAGCTTCCATACACTCAATCTGCAATACCTCCTCTGACTTATTCCAAATCCTGAGCATCACATCCTGAACAATATCTTCAGCTTCCTCCCGATTACGCATTATATGCCACGCTATCCGAAACAAGCGATCCCGCAAAGGCAATATCAGTGATATGAATTTCTCTTCTGTCATATATCTATAAGACCGGTCAGCAATCCAAAAGTTACACATGTCCATAAAAAAAGCGGGATTTAAATCCCGCTTTTTTCGTTATTAAAAGTCCACAATTATTTGTTTCCTCTTTTTTTATACTCTTCAAGTCCTTGTTTCAGGAATTCGACGAAAGCATCTTTATCCAGGTTATGACCACGGGCGGGAGCCAGTATATGTTGTTTCAAATCGGCGTCATTTCCTCCGCGGCTATCCAACAGAATATAGTTGGGCTGAGCATTGGAATCAAATTTCTTGATCTGAAAATCAGCATTCTTCTTTCCCAGGGTTTTCTTTTTCTTTCCGTCATATTCGGAAACATACCATTCATTTTCAGGTAATGTAGTCTTGTCATCTACATACAATGCAACAACCACATAATCCCTTTTCAACATTTCCAAAACCCGCGGATCAGCCCAAACAGTCTGTTCCATTTCACGGCAGTTTACACAACCATGTCCGGTGAAATCGATAAACAAAGGTTTATTCTGAGCCTGAGCACATTTCAATGCCTGATCGTAATCGAAATATCCGTCCAAACCGTGAGCCAGATGCAGGAAGTCGGCATATTTAGGTGCTTCACAAGCTTCTGAGTTCTGGTTTGTGCCGGTCACTGCTATACCACTCTTTGTAATCTCTTTTACATTTTCACGCACGATACGGTTGATATCGAAGTCTATCGTTTCCTGAGGCGGGAAATAGCCTGCCAATGCTTTCAACGGAGCACCGAACATACCCGGGATCAGATAAACAACAAAAGTAAAGGTTGCAATAATAAAGGCCAGACGCGGAACTCCGATGTAAGGCAGATCGCTGTCATGAGCAAATTTCAGTTTACCCATCAGGTACAAGCCCTGCAATGTAAAGATGGTTACCCAGATAGCAATATATACTTCCCGGTCAAGCAATCCCCAGTGATAAGTCTGGTCGGCCACCATCAGGAATTTGAATCCAAGAGCAACCTCTATAAATCCTAATACCACTTTTACAGCGTTCAACCAACCACCTGATTTCGGCAGATTGCTCAGTTTGGAAGGGAAAAAGGCAAAGAAACCGAAAGGCAGAGCCACTGCGATCGAGAAACCTAACATACCGATGATAGGACGCAATACAGAGCCACGGGCAGCCTCCACCAATACAGTTCCAACGATCGGAGCCGTACAAGAGAAAGATACCAATACCAGTGTGAATGCCATAAAGAATGCACCTACATATCCACCTTTATCTGCTTGTTTATCGGATTTATTTACAATCCAGGAAGGCAACACAATTTCGAATGCCCCAAAGAAAGAAGCAGCAAAAATCATAAAGATAACAAAGAAGAAAACGTTCGGAACCCAGTTGGTACTCAACCAGTTGATAAAGTCAGGTCCCAGTAACATGGAGATAATTAATCCCAAGGCGGTGTAAATAGCTATAATAGATAAAGAAAAGAAAATAGCTTTTGCCTTTGCTTTCGCTTTATTAGAATCTCCGTGCATAAAGAAAGATACAGTCATCGGAATCATCGGGAATACACAAGGCATAACCACTGCTGCCAAACCGGCCACAAAAGCCCCCCAGAAGAATAACCACAGAGAGTCATCTTTCTGTGCCTCATTACTCCGATCAGCCACAACAGTCACATTCTCTTTAGCGGCTACAGGTTCACCAACCTTAATATCAAAAGACTCATCAAACATCACACATTGTCCTTCACGGCAAACCTGAAATTCCAGAGTTCCCTTGATCGAAGCAATAGAAGGATCAGTTACTTTTATCTTCTGTGTAATGATATATTCATTTTCAAATGACCACACATCCACACCAAAAACATCATCATGTTCTTTTTTCGGTTCATTCTCAGTTGCCTGTCCAAGCAATTCAATACCTTTAGAGCCTTCTTCAAATGCCAGTGTAGTTGCCATCGGACCACCAGCTGGAGTATACATGGAATAGATATGCCATCCCGGTTGTATACTGGCCTTCAATACCAGTTCGTATTCATTATTACCCAGACTTTTCTGAGAAAACGACCAAGATGTCGGGTTCTCTACCTGAGCGGATACAGAAAACATCCCAACAATGAAGGTTAATAAAAAAGCAAACAATCCTTTTTTCATAAATTTAAAGTGTATTATTATTAAAATGATCTGATTCCTTCACATCTACACCGTTTGATGCAAAATTCAACACAAAAATATTATTAATTCTTTTGCACAGCAGTTACAAAAACAAGTTTAACATATAATTAATGGCTACGCAAACGTTTTTCAAATTTCTTTAAGTAAAAAGGGAAGGTACATATCCACCTTCCCCTATCCTTCTTTCAAATCCCTGTTGTAACGGTTATAAAAGTGATATTCGTAAATATAATACGAAGGGACATCCACTACTTTCAGTGAAATCCGGTAATGAAAGGCCCACTTCCTCCGGATAGAGAAAAATCCTTTTTTCAGGTAAGCGCCCACAAAAGGATGTACTTTCAGTACAATATGTCTGTTTTTTTTCTCACACACCAAATACTCCAGTTCATCTTCAATTTTATCAATCACCAAAATAGCAGCCTCAGCTTTACCCGTCCCATGACAAACCGGACAAACTTCAGTGGTATCCACAGTCATTTCCGGACGTACCCGCTGACGGGTGATCTGCATCAAACCAAACTTACTCAATGGTAAAATAGTATGTTTAGCCCGGTCGATCTCCATGCATTCCTTCATCTTGT
>CAJMQA010000288.1 GCA_905215395.1 uncultured bacterium
TGATCCGTCAAGTACCCGAAATTTATCTGCCTCAAAAAAAGGTGGTTGAGATGGATACTTATCATAACCATTGCCTTCTTTGTAATATCGCTTATGATTATACACAGGATAACCGGTTTGCTTTATGTTTGTTGATAAATGTTTTGGGAGGGACGGGGATGAATTCCCGCTTGAACCTGAATATCCGGGAAAAATATGGTTTGGCCTACAATGTCGAAGCTGCCTATACGCCTTATTCGGATACTGGTGTATTTTCAGTGTATTTTGGTTGTGATGCAAAAGATTTAGAGAAATGTATGCGGTTGTGCCTGAGAGAGATGAATGTTTTATGTAGGGAGCCTCTGGGGCATAATCAATTGCGGAAAGCCAAAACACAAATGACCGGACAAATGACTCTTTCTTCTGAAAATTATGAAAATATGATGTTGTCTATAGGTAAAAGTTTCCTGATTTATGGAAAAGTGGATGAGCTGGAAAGTGTTTGTAAAGAGGTGCAGGAGATTAGTCCGGATTTGCTTCAACAAGTTGCCCGGGAGATATTTGCTCCGGAACAGCAGACTGTTTTGATTTATAAATAGCCTAAGGAATAAAAGATGTTTGAGATTGCTCCTGAATTGGAAAAATATATAGAATTGCATTCTGAACCGGAACCGGTAGTCTTGTCACATTTGTCGCGGGCTACCCACAGGAAGATTTTGCGTCCCCGTATGCTTTCCGGTAATATGCAGGGACAATTCCTGAAAATGTTGTGCCAGATGAACCGAGTCCACCGGGTACTTGAAATAGGAACCTTTACCGGTTATGCAGCGATTTCGATGGCAATGGGAATGGAAGAGGGCGGTTTGCTTCATACTATCGACATTAACGATGAGATAGAAGATTTTACCCGGGATTTTATTTGCCGGAGTGGCTTGTCTGAGCGTATAATTTTTCATATTGGAGATGCTTGCAGGATAATCCCACAGCTGTACGAGACTTTCGATCTGGTGTTTATTGATGCGGATAAAAGACAATATCCGGACTATTACAGTCTGGTATTTGACAAGGTGCGCCCGGGAGGAATTATCGTGGCGGATGATGTGCTCTGGGAAGGAAAAGTGCTGGAAGGGAATAGTCCGGATGCCCAGACCCGGGGAATACTGGAATTTAACGAGTTAGTGCAAACGGATTCCCGGGTGGAGAATATCCTTCTCCCTATTCGTCATGGATTGATGTTGATGCGGAAAAAATAGGTATAGAATAAATTAAATATCGTAAATTTCACACATCTTTTGAAAAAATACTTCGTAACTGAATTGTTTGCTCCTTTGTAAAGCTTTTTCACCTAAACTAATTCGTTGTTCCGGGTGAGCTATTAATTGTTGTATCGCTTTGCCCAGAGCTGCCGGATCTGCCGGAGGAACCAACAGGGCTTCCTGTTTGTCGGATACCAGTTCGACTTGCGCTCCGTTGTTTGTTGATATCATGGCCTTTCCTTGCTGCATAGTTTCTAAAATAATGAGTGGACATGATTCTTTGACAATGGAAGGAATAACCATAATATCTGTTTGCCGGATAAAGTCATAAATATTTTCAATGTAAGGGTGAAAAAATATTTTGTTAGTGATTTTACACTGACTTAATAATTCTGACAATTCCTGTGCATAATTTTTTTCTATGTCGCCGGCAAGGATCAATACAGCATTTGAGGGCATACATTGTTCGAAAGCTTTTATCAGGATACCGGGACCCTTGTCTTGTGCCAGCCGGCCTGCAAAACCGATGATAGCAACGGAATCATCCAGGTTGTATTTTTTGCGCAGGTCTATTGATTCTGTATTCCGGCGTGTTCCTCTGACACCATTGTGTATGACGCAGTTATTGATTTTTACGGTTCCTGGTGCTGATTGGAAAAAACCTTGTTCTGCGGTTTTGGATACAAATATATATTTATCTATATGTTTATAGGCCCATTTGTACAATATGTTGAATTTCCCGGGACGTACCAGATGCCGGGTCATGATGATTTTGCATTTTAAGCGGAATAATTGTTTTGCCAGTACAGCCAGAATCGCATCTTTGGGAATATGGGCATGAACAATGTCAATTTTGTTTTTCCGGAGAAAATAACCGATTTTCCATATAGAATAAAAGTCGATAACGGATTTTAATGGCAGAGTCAGGTAGGGGCCGAATTCTGAATATTTTTCTTGGTTGAGCGGAAAATCCCGTCCGATATAAAAAAGTTTTCCTTTTTGGGTTTCCTGGATCTGTTGGGATAATTCGTATATATATTGTTGGCCTCCTCCCCAAAATCTATTCGGGATGATATACAAAATTTGTTTCATTTACTTTTTTTTATAGGTATAGGGCAAATATAGTTCTTTTTGTACTTTGTGACAAATTTGTTTTGCAATGGTATCTTAGTTCAGGATAATTACGTAAGTTTGTACTTTCTTAGGTTGGAACAGAAAATATCGGGACATTTGATATGAAGCAATATTTGGAGTTATTAGATCGGATTTTGAAAGAAGGAGTAGAAAAGACAGACCGGACAGGGACCGGTACGATCAGTGTATTCGGGCATCAGATGCGTTTTAATCTGCAGGAAGGTTTTCCTTTACTGACTACTAAAAAATTGCATTTGAAATCTATTATTTATGAGCTGTTGTGGTTTCTGAAAGGTGATACCAATGTCAAATATTTGCAGGAGCATGGAGTAAAGATCTGGAACGAATGGGCTGATGCCGATGGAGAACTCGGGCATATTTATGGTTACCAATGGCGTTCTTGGCCCCGTCCCGACGGAACACATTGTGATCAGATCGCTCAGTTGATTCACGATATCAGGCAAAGTCCGGATTCCCGCCGTTTAATTGTGAGTGCCTGGAATGCCGGGGATATTGAAAATATGGCTCTGGCTCCTTGTCATGCTTTGTTTCAGTTTTATGTGGCTCATGGTAAACTGTCCTGTCAGCTTTACCAACGGAGTGCTGATACATTTCTCGGGGTGCCTTTTAATATTGCCTCCTATGCTTTACTCACCATGATGGTGGCTCAGGTATGTGGTTTGGAGCCTGGCGATTTTGTACATACCCTGGGAGATGCCCATATCTACCTGAATCATATAGAACAGGCTAAATTGCAGCTCTCGCGTGAGCCCCGGGCTTTGCCCCAAATGAGAATAAATCCGGAAATAAAAGATA
This sequence comes from uncultured bacterium, assembly GCA_905215395.1. Classification (GTDB taxonomy): domain Bacteria; phylum Bacteroidota; class Bacteroidia; order Bacteroidales; family Marinifilaceae; genus Odoribacter. Next base: position 3,186 of record CAJMQA010000288.1, read on the forward strand.
TCTTTAATTTTCAATATGAAGATTTTGAATTGACCGGTTACAATCCGCATCCGCATATAAAGGGGGCTATTTCGGTATAGAGTCGCTTGTATGGGATGATCTGAATATTCAGAAGATATCAGATAATTCTTTTATAGTCAATAAAGCTATAGTCAAACTCATTTTTTTCATCGGCTTTGAAATCCTGACGGCTGATTTCCTCCCATTCGTTCGGGGTGACGTGGGGAATAGCAGTGTCTCCATCGGTCACTGTGTGTACTAATGTCAGGTAGAGGTAATCGGCTTTGTGCCAGAATTCCTTGTACAGGGAGCCTCCGCCGATGATGAAAACCTGCTCTTGGGAGAGGGCTTGGTTCAGAGCTTCCTGTATGTCTGGTACTACGGTACAACCTTCTGCCTGAAATCCGGGGGTTCTGGAAATAACGATATTCTGTCGGTTCGGGAGTGCTTTTCCTATGGATTGGAAGGTCTTGCGTCCCATGATGATGGTGTGGCCGGAGGTCAGGGCCTTGAATCTTTTCAGGTCTGCTGACAGATGCCAGATCAGGTTGTTATCTCTGCCTATAATATTGTTCTCTGAGGCTGCAACTATAATGGATAAAGTCATGGTATCTGATATTTGGATGTTTTATCGGGGTAAAAATTGTGAGAGCATTTTGTCCAGTGGTTCCCAGACTTTTTCAACAGTAATCAGGTTAAAGCGCTGTGCATATTCCAGTGGTTCCAGCTCTTCCCGGCTGCATATATCTTCTATGGAGATTCCCTGAAAACGTTCTCCCGGATTCGGAAGCCAACGGGTTTTTGCGATATTTGGCGGATATATGGCAAAAGCAGGGATATCAAAGGATTGTGCCAGGTGACGGGGACCTCCTTCGTTGCCGAAGAAAAAGTGGCTGTTGGCGGCAAGGGCACATAATTCGCGCAGGCTATTGGCTTCAATATTCGTAAAAATATGGGGACTATTATTCATTTTCTGATGCAGGGCAATAGCTATATCTTTTTCATTGCCTGCGAAGTTGAATATAATCTGGGCGTCGTATTTCTTTATGATCCGGTTCAGTATTTCCTGCATGCGGTCCATGTCCCAGACCTTATATGCCAGACGGGCAGTTACAGCAGCCAGAATTACCGGGCGGTTGAAATCTATACCTTGTTGTATCATGTAATTACGAAAATGCGCCTTTTCTTCCTCCGTCAGAAAAAGACGGAATTCAGATATTTTCTGTACAGGAACTTCAGCGTTCAATGGTTCCAGTAACATCAGGTTTTCCTGTACCTGATCGAGTGTTTCGGTAACGTTGGCTATCCTATAGTTGTGCAGGAATCTGCTGTACCATTTTTTCTTTCCGATCCGATAGGGGGTGGAAAGGCTGAAAAGACTAAAAAAAAGTGTACGTACAGTCGAACGCATGTCAATGA
>CAJMQA010000289.1 GCA_905215395.1 uncultured bacterium
GTATTGCCATAACGGCTCATGATCCGGTCCGATAGCGAACCGTGATTGGTACCGATACGGACAGCTGTATGATTCGCTTTACATACTTCCAGAAATTCAATAAATTTCATTTCCAGCACTTTCAGTTCAGCCGCATACTCTTTATCCGTATAGCTCAGATTTTTAAAAGTTGCCCTTTTATCCACAAAATTACCAGGATTAATCCTTACTTTTTCCACGTACCGCGCTGCCACCACAGCAGCCTCCGGCGTAAAATGGATATCTGCCGAAACCGGAGCAGTATATCCCCGTTTCCGCAACTGTTCCATAATATTTTTCAGATTATCAGCCTCCCTGACTCCGGGAGCAGTAATCCTGACCAATTGTCCACCTGCTTCAATAATCCGGATAGCCTGTTCCACACAAGCCTCCGTATCCATGGTCGGAGTGTTGAGCATAGACTGAATCATAACCGGTTGTCCGGATGACAATACTATATTTCCGATTTTTACAGAATTCGTTTTTCTACGCATAATCTTACTTTTTAAAAGTATTCAGGAATTTTCGAAATACTGCCTAATATTGTACGTATTTCTACTGTTCCGTATATCCTTCCCTTCCGGAGTATATACGAAATTCAATTCCTCCCGGAATACTTCATACACTTTACGACGAACAATCTTTGCCGTAGAGTTAATTGTTCCATTCTGCTCACACAAGGCTTCCGGCAATACAGCAACCACAGCCGGAAGCCAGCGTTCCGGGAAAAGCCCGGCATGCTTTCCGTCCTTCCGGAATTTCAATAATTCCTGATAAATTTTGTTCAACATCAGTTTATATCCTTCTACAGTACCTGGTTTCACTCCTTTCCGACCCAGATATTCAAGCAGTGCCATCCTGTTCGGAACAATTAAACCGGAGGTATAAGGGGACTGATTATTATAAAGTACACAGTGATCAATATAGGGGGATAATTCAACGATAGCTTCTTCTATACCTTCAGGGCTGAATTTTTCTCCGTCCTCAGCTATCAGCAGAGATTTAAACCGTCCCAAAACATACAGTAGTCCTTGCTCATCCATATACCCCAAATCTCCGGTATACAACCATCCTTCCCGGATAGTCTCTGCGGTTGACTTTTCATTTTTCCAATAGCCTTTCATCACATTCCCTCCCCGGATCACAATCTCTCCCTTTTCTCCCTCCGGCAATGTTTTCCCGTTTTCATCACAGATTTTCAGCTCCAGGGGCTTTACAAGCTGACCCGAAGAACCAAAATGATAAAGCTGAGGCCGGTTGGAACTAATGACCGGCGAAGCCTCTGACAAACCATACCCCTGATACATCGGAATGCCCAGCACCCGGAAATAACGTTGTAATTCTGTATCCAGTAATGCTCCTCCCCCCACAAAAAACTGAAGATTTCCACCGAATATATCCCGGATTTTGGCAAATACTAATACATCCAGGAATTTTATTACAGGCCGGCATAAAATTTTTATCCCATATCCCCGGGTATTTCCAAACCCATAATACCAATATCCCAACCTCAATCCCCAATGATAGATTTTTTGTACCAACTGGCCTTTTTGTTTTATGCCCGCCTCTATATTCTTCCTGAAATTTTTGGCAATAGCCGGTACACTCAGCAGAATATGCGGTTTCACCTCTTTCAGGTTGAGCGGAATATTCCGGAGATACTCCATAGACGACCTACCGAAATCCACTGCAGCCAGCGAAGCTCCGTTATACATAAAAGAATAGATTCCGACCGTATGGGCAAAACTATGATCCCAGGGCAAAAATAGTAAGACCCTATAATGTTCCGGAATCTGAATCAGGGAATCAGACTGCAATACATTCGCTACATAATTTCCGTGAGACAACATAATCCCTTTCGGTTCTGCTGTTGTCCCTGATGTATAAGAGATATTAGCAATATCATCGGAACAGACTGCCGCCATCCGTTTCTCCAACTCTCCGGCATTCTCCTCCTCCCAGAACCGGCCTTCATCCTTCAAACGTTCAAAAGAATTATATTTACCCTGTTCCGGAGAAGAATGCTTTATGACATAAATCTTCTCTATTCCCGGAATTTCCGCCTCAATCCGGCGTAACGTCCCTACATAGTGATCGGATAAAACCAGGAAACGGGCATCCGAATGGTTGATCCGGAAAATCAGCTCCTTATCCGTTAATTTTATACTGAGCGGGACATTTACCCCTCCGGCATACAACAAACCCAATTCTGCAAACACCCAATCATTACAACCTTCGCTCAATAAAGCCACCTTTTCACCTTTCTTTAAACCAGCAGCCATAAATCCACCAGCCACAGCCCTCGCTTCATCCCGGGTCTGTATGTAGGTCGTCGGTTTATAATTTCCACCCTGTTTTTCCCATAAATACACATTCCCAGGGAATTTCAGACAACTCCGCTCAAAAAGATCAATAATCGTATGTATATGCATCACCTCCCCTTTCATATCGGGTGCAAAGGTACAAAGAAAAAAACGAAATCACTCCCGCCTGTTTCTAAATATCAGACGGATTGCCTGATCATAGGTCAGATAGTTCCAGATCCAATTCAAAAGAATCTCCAGACGATTCCGGACTCCGAGAATAGAACGGAGATGTACGGTCATCCACAATACCCAGGCAATAAATCCTTGTATTTTCCAATGCGGCAGATCAGCCACAGCCTTATTACGTCCGATAGTTGCCAGAGTCCCCAGATTCCGGTAATGGAAAGGCCGAGGCAGTTGTTGACGGACCAGGCGCTGTAAATTGATTGCTAATAACTTTCCCTGCTGTATTGCCACCTGAGCCACCTGAGGGTACCCATTGGGATAACCAGCTTCTGTCTGGAAACAAATATCTCCAATCGCAAAAATATTGGCAATTCCTCTCACCCGGTTAAATTCATCGGTCAAAATACGTCCTCCTTTCCCGATAGACTCTTCCGGAATACCCTTGAAACTATTTGCTCTTACCCCACTTACCCAGATTACAGTCTCCGCAGGAATACTTCCGCCTTCCCCGAATAATATCGAACCTTCCTGATAATCTGTCACCTTGGTGTTCAGCAATACCTTCACACCCATCTGTTGTAAAAATTCCAAAGCTTTAGCCGACGCCTCCTCCGACATTCCCCCCAACAGACGTGAACTACCTTCCAACAGATAAATATTGAAAACCCCACCACTTAAATCGGGATAATCTTTTTGTACAACATACCGTTTCATCTCCGACAAAGCTCCGGAGACCTCCACTCCGGTAGCACCTCCCCCAACCACCACAACATTCAGTAACTGCTGCCGTTTCCTACTATCATCAGTAGTCAGGGCTTTTTCAAAATTAAGTAATAAACGGGTACGCAAAGCCATGGCCTCGGTCACACTTTTCATAGGCATAACATGCGCCTGTATATTCTGCATGCCATAATAATTGGTGTCTGTTCCGGCCGCAATAACCAGATAATCATAATTCAAGGATCCCACACTCGTTTCAATTTTATCTTCTTCCGGAATAATCCGGATCACCTCAGCCATCCGGAAATGAAAATCCGGGAAATACCGGAAATCCTTCCGGAAAGGGAAAGCAATAGAACCGGCATTTAAACCGGCCGTTGCCACCTGATAAAGCAAAGGCTGAAACTGATGGTAATTGGTTTTATCAAAAAGAATAATCTGAAAACCACTTTTACGTAATTGACTGGCTAACTTTAACCCGGCAAAACCACCGCCGATAATGACAATCCTTTTGTGTGTCGAAACAGGTATATTGGGAAACATAAATTTATCTTTCTTCCTGTATACGGTAAAATACAATTCTTGTTCCCAAAAGAAAAAATCGGTACAGCTTTTATGCCATACCGATCTTTTTATAATTATCTTAAATTACTCTACGGTATTTGCACTACCCAACACATTAATGAGTTTGTGTTTATAAAGTTCTCTCAGAGAGTCACGAGCCGGTCCCAGGTATTTACGCGGATCAAACTCTGCCGGTTTGGTTGCAAAAACCTCACGAACAGCAGCAGTCATTGCCAGACGGCCATCTGAGTCAATATTGATTTTACATACAGCCGATTTTGCAGCTTCACGTAATTGATCCTCCGGAATACCGATCGCATCTTTCAAAGCACCGCCATATTTGTTGATGATAGCTACTTTGTCCTGAGGTACAGATGAAGAACCGTGCAAAACAATCGGGAATCCCGGAATACGTTTTTCAATTTCTTTCAAGATATCAAAACGTAATGGTGGAGGCACTAAAACACCCTCAGCATTACGGGTACATTGTTCCGGACGGAATTTGTTAGCTCCGTGAGATGTACCGATAGAGATTGCCAGAGAATCTACTCCGGTTTTCTTTACAAAATCTTCCACCTGATCCGGTTCTGTATAAGTATGGTGTTCAGCAGAAACTTCATCTTCAACACCAGCCAATACTCCCAATTCACCTTCTACAGTTACATCAAACTGATGAGCATAATCCACCACTTTTTTGGTCAGCGCTACGTTCTCTTCATAGGGTAGATGCGAACCATCAATCATTACTGATGAAAAGCCCATATCG
>CAJMQA010000290.1 GCA_905215395.1 uncultured bacterium
GAAGAAATCATTATAGCAGGATTCGGGGGACAAGGTGTACTTTCTATGGGTAAAATCCTTGCCTACTCAGGCATCATGCAAGATCAGGAAGTATCCTGGATGCCATCCTATGGTCCGGAAATGCGTGGTGGTACGGCCAATGTAACCGTTATTATCAGCGACGAACGCATCAGTTCCCCGGTATTGAACAGCTTCGACTCAGCTATTATCCTGAACCAGCAATCTATGGATAAATTTGAGCCGCTTGTAAAACCCGGAGGTGTATTGATCTACGACCCCAATGGTGTTACCCATCATCCGACCCGGAAAGATATCAATATCTATCAAATTGAAGGGGCACGTTTAGCTGCTGAAAGCGGTAATCCCAAAATTTTCAACATGCTTATTTTAGGTGCTTTCCTGAAAGTGAAACCGATCATCAATCTGGATAATCTGGAAAAAGGTCTGAAAAAATCATTACCGGCCCGTCACCACGGAATGATCCCAATGAACATCGAAGCTGTACAAACCGGAATGAAGGATATCGTTACAATAAATCAATTATAATAACCTTTTTCTCACCTTACTAAAACTGACCGGAATGTTCCGGTCAGTTTTTTTAATACTACCATATTTCAGTTTAATAAAAATTACTACTCAAAATATAAACAAGATCAATTCTTTTCTATATTTTTGAAATCTTTGAAGGTTTATATATTTAGAATAGCAAAAAAAATTCTTCAGATAAATGCCAGACAGATCTCTAAAATCTGATGAAGTTGTTTTTTTCGAGCAACTTTATCGGGATTATTTCACCCGCACCATATACTTTGCCCGTCAATATCTGACGGACGAAGAAGAAGCCCGTGAGATTGCACAGGAGACCTTTATTACTTTATGGGAAAAACGGCATGAAATCAAAGCAGATCTGAGCATACAAGCGTTCATCCTGACAATTGCAAAAAATAAATGCCTGAATGCATTACGCAAAAAAATAGCTGAACAAAAATACTCAGATCTCATGAGTGCACGGGAAGCCATGGCAAGTTACTCAGCATTATCCGATGATAGCTTCGATTCTTTACAAATGCAGGAATTAGAAGAATTGATTACACAGGCAACTATAGAGCTACCGGAAAAAACATATCTCATCTATCGCATGAGCCGGGATCAGCAAATGAGTTATGAAGAAATCGCCAAAGCCACTCAATTATCGGTAAAATCCATTGAGTATCATATGACAAAAGCACTGGCACATTTCCGGCACAAACTAAAAGATTATCTGTTATTGGCCTTGTCTTTGCTTATTCCACATATTACCTGAATTTAATTCTACATTTTTATTTAGGGAGATTGTCGATTTAAGTGTATATTTACTAAAAAGATTATAAATAAATATGAACCAGGAGTTACTTATAAAATATATAGCCGGACAAGCTACAACAGAAGAAAAAGGCATTGTTCTGGACTGGATTGAAGAAAATCCGGAAAACCGGAAAAAATTCAACCGGCAAAAAAATGCCTGGGTCATGTGCCAATTACCTCATCAACCCGCTGCTGAAAACGATGTATCCCAGTATAGCCAGATGCTCCGCCGCCGTAAACAAAAGCGCAAAATTTTTATTTACGGAGCAGCAGCGTCTTTATTATTACTTATTTCCTTCCACATAATACAACAAATCAGACACTACCAATCGGAATTATTTTTTCTGGAAAATCAGGAATTTGCACAACTGGAATATCATACCAACAAAGGAGTAAAAGGGCGGGTGACTCTACCCGACGGAAGTACAGTCTGGCTTAATTCCGACAGCGAATTGAAGTGCCCGGGAAAGTTTACCGGAGAACAACGGGAAGTATGGTTCTCAGGCGAAGCTTACTTTGACGTTATCAAAAACCCGGACAAACCGATGGCAATCCGGTTGGATAAAAATATCACAGTTTTAGTCCGGGGAACCAAATTTAATCTAACCTCCTACAAAAATGACAACAATATTTCTGCTTTGTTATTATCAGGCAACATTACTGTCCTGAAAAAACACAACAATAAGGAAGAAGAAATTGCCGTTAAACCCAATGAGAGAATATCCATTGAAAAAAAGGATAAACAGACTGTCAGCCTTTCAATTCCGGCAGAAACCTTTCCGATATTGGGCTGGAAAGACGGATGGCTGGTTTTTGATGAAACTCCGATATCAGAAGTCCTAAAAAAACTGGAACGTTGGCACGGAATTAGTTTCGTTATCGAAGATCCGGAAATTCTGAACCAGAAATTTACTGCCCGTTTCCACGAGGAATCCATTTCCCAAATTCTGGAAATGATGCATCACGTATCGCTTTTAAAATATAAACTAGAGGACAAAACAGCAATTCTTTACAAGTATTAGTTAGTTTACTTCAATTTTATAAAAAAAATGCGAATACCGGTTTAGGGTATTCGCATTCTTGTGTGTATTGTATATGTATAAAACAAATTAACCAAATTTATATGAAAAACACTTCGTCTGTAAAAACGGCCGACAAGCATTGTTATCTCCGGAAGATCATGCTTCTGTTCGCCTGTGTATTTCTATTAGGTAGTGCTGTGTGGGCTCAGCAATCTACTCTTACTATTCACGCGCAAAATCAGCCGCTGAAAGAAGTCTTACGTGAAATCGAACGCCAGAGTAAATATTCATTTATTTACTCTTCGAGTACGATCAATGTCAATCAAAAAGTAAATCTGGAATGTAGTGCCGAATCATTGGATAAAGTTCTGGAAAAACTGGCTGCCATTGCCAATGTCAGTTACTCTGTTTCCAACCAGCAAATTATGTTGGCTCCTAAGGGAACAACAGCCCAGGCAACCTCATCCGGCAACAATTCTGAAAAACAATTTTCAGAAAACCGGATAATTAAAGGAAATGTAAAAGATGAAAAAGGAGAAAACATTATCGGTGCCAGCATCTTTTTCAAAGGAACAACTACTGGAATTGCAACTGACGTAGATGGTAATTTTACTTTAAGAACTACAGCTCCCGATCAAATCCTGGTTGCTTCTTTTATTGGTTATACCAATGAAGAAAGAAAAATTCTTCCGAATCAGGATATTTACAATTTTGTATTGAAACCGGAGTCCAAAATGATAGAGGAAGTTATTGTTACCGGTTATCAAACCATTTCCAAAGAACGCGCTACCGGTTCATTCGCCATTCTGTCTCAGAAAGATATGACTGATAAATTACAAACCAACGTACTGGACCGGATGGAAGGTATGGTTGCCGGCTTGAATCAGATCCCCGGGAAAGATCCGCAAATCCGTGGAATCTCTACCCTTCAGGGTAAAAAAACTCCCTTATATGTTGTAGACGGAATCCCTTTTGAAGGAAGCGGTGCTAAAAATGAAAATCCTCTGGATGCCATTAATCCGGCTGATATCGTCAATATCACAGTATTAAAAGATGCTACAGCAGCCTCTATTTATGGAGCACGTTCTGCCAATGGTGTCATTGTGATCACCACCCGTAACGGTTCTACCGGCCCGACAAAAGTCAGTTATTCCGGATCCGTCAAATTCACTCCGCTTCCGGACCGGGACTATTTGAATCTGACCTCCAGCGCAGAACTTGTGGACCTCCAGAAAGAATTGTTCAGTTACTATCATAATGCCTATGACCCCAACGACCGGCGTTCCATGAACGAAGTATACAAATTACTATATGAACACGAAGCCGGAAACCTGACTGCCGACCAACTCGAAACCCAATTGGATGTTTACCGGAATCAGGATCGTTATTCCCAGGTAAAGAAAGAGTTTTTGAGAAATACTGAAATTACTCATCAACATAATCTTTCTTTCTATGGTGGTTCCGAAATTTACAAGTATTCATTGTCTGTAAACTATCAGGGAGATCATCCCTATGAAAAAGAACAGAAAACCCAACGTATAGGTTATAATCTGAAAAATCAGTTTGACTTTTTCAAATGGTTACGGGTGAATGTTGGAGTATTGGGAAGCAATGTTACCAAGGACTATGATAACGGAGTGCTCGGATACAACCTGCTGAATGGTGGAGGACCTTCTTACCGTATGCTGAGAAATTCTGACGGAACAGCCACCCAATGGTACAAAAACAAATCTCAGCTTGAAATCGACCGTCTGAACAGCCTTGGGCTTCAGGATGAGACTTATCGTCCGTTAGAAGAGATGGGTAATGGCCATTTCAATTATAAAAGCAATTACCTGAATCTGAATTTGGGAGTAAACGTCAAGATTATTGAAGGTCTGGACCTGGATTTACGTTATCAGACTGAAAACACCAATATTTTCCAAAAACAATATTACAGCAAAGATGCCATCAATGTAAAATCACAGATCAACGACGCTACTGTAATCAAAGACGGAAAAGTTACGAATTATATTCCCCTCGGAGGTCAGGTTACTGAAAACAAAAATGAAAATAATTCTTATACATTACGTGCTCAGTTGAATTTCAACCGCGAATTCGCAGAAAAACATGACGTACAGGTTCTGATCGGAGCGGAAAGAAGAAAAGTTGTAAACAAAGGCAA
>CAJMQA010000291.1 GCA_905215395.1 uncultured bacterium
GTTCCCATATCCCCAGCGTTCTTCCGGAGACCGGGTCACCCGGGCGGCCGCTTTCAAGGCTGTCGTAGTTACCAGAAAGTCCCGTCCCACCAATGTTTCAGGAATTTCCCAATAATACTTATCCTGCAAAAAATAGGTATGGAACATTCCCGGTCTTATTTTCAGGCTATCCTGCGATGCTATGGATTGTACGAACTCAGTAAAACGGGGAGGATTTATACAAGTCCCCCGTCCTGTCATTATCTGTAATAGAAAAAAGACAGTCCATAAAAATATTCGGATCATCTGTTCTGTTTTACTTTTACGGGGTTGTCCGGAAAGTCAAAAATCTGACTTCGGACAACCTCATGAAAATCTGTCTTTAGTTTACCGGAAAGGCATAGGTCATATCCACAATCTCATCAAAACCGTTGTATTCATACACCTTCGGATTCTTCCCGGCATCTTTCTCTACCTCCCCGCTGATGGCCAATTTCAAATCCACAAATGACCATTCTGTCCCTTTTTGCACAGCCAGCCCCAGCCAATAAGGTTGATCACGCCTTTCTTCTTTTGTCGTATTGTCTATCCAGGTATTTTTATAGGTATGACGGAATTTTATCTTTTTGATCCGGGCAGTTGCATCCGGGTTCTCATAAATAATAGTTGTCTTCGGTATAGCACGGTTCAAATCAACCCGGTACACGCAGTTCCCCTGGCTGTAGAAAAACAGATTCCGGTAACTGGTAGAAGTGGCAAAACTCATCTCCTCCATATTTCCGGCGAGCTGGCAACTCAGATGATTCAGACAGACTGCCGTATCCTGACTCACCACTGCCGATCGGCTAAACTCATAGACATGTAATTTCCCGTCCTGTCTGCTACCGGCAAATGCGACAACATTTCCGGAAGCCCAATTACCCATATACAACAGAGATTTATCTTCACCGATTTCAGGAGAGAATACATTCGGATGCTTCTCAAGATCCGGTACCTTCGTTAATTTCGCCGTTCCTTCCAGCATACTGTAAAACATCTCCCACATGCTCTGAAAACCTGCATCTCTCAATAATCCTTCTACTCCTTGGGGATAAGGTGGTTTACAATACAGGAAACGTTTGTTCAGATCATCAAAAGCCAGGAGATAGTCTCGTGACGTTCCGAAAACGTAGAATGGCATGGCACAGGTGATCTTATAATCGGTACCCAGGCCAGCAGCCAACTGCAAAGGAAAATAAACAAAATAGCCATTCCCATATGCATACCAAAGCCTGCCGTTGTCGATAATTATATTCCCCATATCGTAAGAATAGACATATTCCGGCTTGAAACTCCATTCCCCTCTCAGGGTTGCCTCAAACAACAATTCAGCATAATGATAGACAGGTTCGGAAAGCTTTTTCGCCTGATACATATCCCCACCCTGATCGGTCAGAATATTCAAGTGCCAATCGACTGAATTCCCACCCTCCTGATAAAAGCTGTAGTTTACAAAACGGGGAGCTCCCTGTAGCTGATAGCCGCCAGGATACTTCGCTTCATAGATATCTTTCGTCACAATGGAGTTTTCCCCGGTACCGTCAATCGTTGCCAGTACAGATCTTCCCTGCACATTCTGCAATACAAACCAGGTATCTTCAAAAGGTTTCAGAGCCCTGATCAATATCTCCTTATAAGAAGTAATCCCCAGATTTTCATCTGTCACACCCAGTCTGAAAGTCGTATTTTTAGTATCTGGTTTTACATAAAATTGTAATTTCTTCTCCTGGCTATAAATTTGCCATGTTTTGTCAGCGACAGCGTCTATTCGCCACTCAAATGACAGGTTACTCTCTCCTTCTGCGTCCAGCTGAGAAATTTCAGGCATCACTTCCACCAGGATCGAGTCGGTTTCCGGAATCTTTACCGAAACCTGAGCCGGTATAGTCACCGTTATCTCATTGATATTTTGATAATCATAGTTTCCCATATCATCGTGACAAGCAGTTATCAGTCCGCATAAGAGAAACAAAAACGAAAAATATTGACATATCTTATCCATAAATCTGTTTTTTAGTCATCTGTTTAAAATTTGATTTCCTGAGCAGGGATCTGGTCATCCATAATCGGAGGATTGGTTTTCCGGTACTCTTCATATTGAGCTTTGATAAAGGTTTTATTGACATTATTTCTTTTTATATTCCCGTAGACAGCCTTAAATTCATCCATCATAAATTTATACTTCCCGTTGCTATAAGTCCCCCAAAAGGAATCATGCCATACATCCGGACGAATCAAAAAAGAGCAATTCACAATACAAGTTTGCCGTTCTGTCAGTCCAGGCGTGAAATTCACAGTATTCTTCACCTCATCAAACCGGATGTTTGTCAGGTGTCTGGCCCCGAATACAGAAGGTGGTAATACCTTAAAACGGATATAAACTGAATACTTCCCGGAAGGCATTACATATTGGTCTTCCAATAAAACCTTCACATGGGGTTCGTTTTCCTGAAAATCTGTTTTACAATAAAACGGACGTTCTTTCTCCTCTGCCACATCCATAATATCCACCCGTACCGAATCCAACTTTTCTGTTACCCCGTTCACATAATCCTCATCTGAAAAATGGCAAAGCATCTCCGGGACATTGTTCACCGTCCGGTAGCTATAGAAATTCAACTTTGCACCTAATTCATACTCATCAATGATGTTCGAGTCACAAGCCACACACAACAATGCCGGTAAACAAAATAATATATATCTAAACTTTTTCATGATCGCAGGTATTAATTGTTATTTCCGAAAAAATATTCATCATCGGGAATCTTGGGGGTGAAGTTCTCATCTTTCATGCCTTCACTAAAAGGACATCTATAGAAATGACGGTAAACCAACCTTTTATACAGATAGAAAAGTTGTCCCTCTCCGTAAAACTCCTTACTATATTCTTTCATAATCTCGTTCATCCGCCGGGTATGGGTATCACTGTGCTGCGGCCGTTTATCCAACTGATCGAAGGCTGCGTCCCCGATAAGATCATCACTACCCGCGATTCCGCGCGCCTGACGCACCAGATTGAGCCAATCCGCACTCTCCGAAGCTGTTTCTGCACATTCCGCCAAGATGTAGTACATTTCCGGTAAACGAATCAGAGGCATGGCATTCCGTCCGCCAACAGCAGCCGGGTCACGATAACCGGTCTGATCATACTTTCTCAATACCATCACATTATCCAATAATTCAAAAGCATAAACATTCATCCGGAAATCAGTTCCTCCACCATAATCGAGTTCAAAAACTGTATTGATAGTTGCCGGAAGATCAGCCATATTCGAAGAGGAAATATTTTTAAAATCAGAATCCACAATTTTGTCCAATTCATGTACATACAAACAAAAGATATGTTCCTGAAAAAGAATGCGGTTAGCAGAATTACTTTTAGCCAACTCAAAATACCCGGAATTAATCACATCCAAAGCATACTCATAAGCCTTAGCCTTACTAGCAGCATCTCCTTTGTACAGATAAACCCTCGCCAACATGGCATATACCGCATAAATATTCATACGGGTTTGCCGGTATACCAGAAACGGATTCCTCCCTTTATTCAGATTATCACTGACAAATATTTTCGGATCATGATCTTTCAATAAAGCTTCAGCAGCATGTAAGTCTGCCAATACGGAATCCACAATCTGGTAAGCCGGTAGAAGAGGAGCCGGTATTGCATTCAGTTCCTTCCGGTAAGACAAACATTTGGTTGCAGGATGTTCAGCATATACAGGGCCGAATAAACGCAACAGATCAAAATGCAGGAAAGCACGCAACCCCAAAGCTTCGCCCTTCATGATTTCATAGTAGTCCGGAGTCTTCAATACATTCCGGTTGGCATCGGTATAGTAGATAAAATTATTGATGTTTGCAATAACCTTGTACATCGTCTTGTAATAGTTTTCGACGATTGCCTTATAATCTCCGGTAAAATTATAAAGCGGTGCATCTATACCCTTTTTCTGGTCGTAACGTTTAGCCAGCAACTCTATAAAATCGTATGTAAACTGTTTCCCATATAAGGAGGAACTTCCTAATTTCAGATAGAAACCGGTTAATACATCTTTAAACCCATACTCCTCGTTAAACAGATCTTTTTCTTTGATAGAGGTCTTGGGCTGAACATCCAGCCAATCGGAACAAGCAGAGAAGAAAATCAGAAAACTGCCGGCTATATATAATATACTTTTTTTCATAGCATCAATCATTAAAATGCAACATTCAGAGAGAAGGAAAATTGTCTGGCAAAAGGATAATCCAAGCCTCTTTCCCGTTTCACAGAAGACAGGTAAGCCAGATCTTCCATATTAAAACTCATACTTAAAGAACTCATGCGGAGTTTCTTCAACAATTCACAATTGCCCCCCAGGCGATAGCTGAGGGCTACCGAACTAAACTGGAACGTATTATCATCCATCACAAAACGGGAAGTAGCTTTGGTTTCCGCTCCATCTACCGAATTGGTCAACGCCTTGTATTCTACTCTATCCCCGGGCTTCTCCCATCTCAGCT
>CAJMQA010000292.1 GCA_905215395.1 uncultured bacterium
TAACAGAAAAATGCTGTATTTATGTAGATTATTTCTCGGTAGCATATTTATATTCGTTTTTTTGTATAACATTTTCTCTTTTTCCTGTTTCGATAGTTTCGGATAAGCGACCGAATTCATCATAAGTATATCGAACTGTTACACCGGTAGGACCGGTCTGGGATATTATTCCGATTAATGGTTCATAACGGGTAATAATGATTCTGCCCTGCGGTAATGCTTCTCTTAAGGAGTGTAGTAAATCCCAGTCCGTTTCTGTCGGTTCCTCTTTGTCGGCTAATGCTTCTATGTCTATACCTTTATTTTCTACTTCCGCAATTGTGGCATTACTTATCTGGGCAATAATATGCTGATGTTTGTATCCCCATACTAACACTACCGATTGCCCCATACGGGTGTGCAGGGAAGTATTTCGACCACGTTTGTTGTAGGAGTTGTAAGTAATATCCGGCTTACCTGTATATATGGAAGTATTTCCATTAAACGAAGGTATTATGACTCCCGGACGATTATAAAATATATATTCTTTCCATGGTTTTACTAATGAATCTTTATAGTGAATGTGCCATAATTTTTTGCTTAATATCCCATTGGTGAAAAAATCTTCCTCTATCGGAGTTGTTATCAGATTGTATTTTTCGAAATACCCATCAAGATAAGGGTTGATGAAATCTGTTGCATATCTGATGAAGTGCGATTTTATACAGTCGTTTTCTCTGATAATCATCCTGCTGAGCAAGTAATTGGAATTGTAGGCATATGTCTTTTTTACCGGATGTACGACAAACGTATTGCTTAGCTTTGTATAAATGGTATCTGTTTCTTCAATAAGTTGGGTACAGTAATTTTCAATATGATAATTATGAGATAAATCATTCGGATAATATTTGAGACCCTTAATGTCACTAACTTTAATTGCTTTATATTTTTTGATGTTCTGAGATAAAAGATTGTCTCCCGAATAAATCCGGCGTTTTATCAATTTTCCGTTAAGAGGCATATTTCTTCCGGGATAATCGATATAGAATTCATTGTGATCTTCTTTTTCATTGTGGAAGTAATTTTTTTCAATAATGGTTTTGTCATCCTTTGTCTGTTGAATGATATTCACTTGCTCATATCCCATAAAATAGCTGTTATAAGGATTCTCCAAAGGCTGTATGGCTGCCGAATTGAATTCGATATATAAAATATTGGCTATTGGTATTCCATTGGAATAAGTGGCAAAATAGTTTCTATTTACCATTCGGTTAAAAACTGGTTTTCGATTTAATCTTCCCGAACACTCTCCTTTGTCATTTGTATAGTAATATTTTCGGGTGGTGAGTGGAGATTTGATTTCTGCGATTCTTATTCCTCCGACTAATGGTTCATAATATCCTAACTTGGCTTTGTATCTTTTTATAATGACTGAAAGCTTGGCCCGGTCAGAAGTTTTTAAAGTAATAGTATGTGTACCTTTCGGACAGGCTGTTCGTTGTTTTAAATGATATTGCCCATGAATTGGACTTCCCGAATTATAGGTATCTTGAGGTATTCCTACAATGGAGGTTATTCCGGGGATATTAATTAAGGTTGTATTCTTTTCTTTTTCTATACAATCTATATTGCCGTCATAAACCCAATTAATATCAATACACCCATCATATGGCATTGAAAATGTTGTTGTTAAAGAAGTGTTATCATATTCTTTCAATGCATATATATCAATAGATAAACTATCCTGAATTTTCCATTCAATCTGTGTGCTGTCAATAACCCGGTTTCCTTCATACTTAAACTCCGTTTTTCCTTCCAAAGGGGTGGTCAGGCTTGTCAGTGTACCAATCAGTGCTTTAGAAGAAGGCTCTTTATCTTCACCATAGCCATTTATTTTCTTTCCTTTTTCCATAACGATTTTTCCATCTCGGGCAAGGGTGTATTTTTTAGTACTTTCGTCTATTGATAACGACATACTTCGATAATCACTGGAGGAAACATAAGGGACAAAGGGAATGGTCATGTTACTTTCATTATAGTAGCCCCAATAATCGTAGGCATAGCAGTTCTTTATTGGCAATGGTTCCGAATCGTTATATCCCATTTTATATTTTTGCGTCTTATTACTGTCGGTTCCTTTGATTGAGATGGAATCTAACTTTAGTCGTGAGGTATTATAATTCGGTATTTTTTGAAGATTACCGTTGTCATCCATGCTCAGAAAATAGGAATAATGAAACAGGAAAGATTTTAATTTCTTTTTTCTGTCTTTGGTATATAAATTGATCTGACCTAACATTTTTGCACCTTCCGTTTCTGCATGTGGCAGGGTACGTATATCTTCTCTGTTTTTTTCGGCGGGAACAAATTCCAGTTCTCCTTCTGTCCACCGGATACCAGTGAGCCGAGGTTGTTCATAAATATATTCAAAACTGATTGTAGACTGCTTCTTGGGTTCATTCTCAATAGTGAAATGATTGATGTCTTCAATAGGATAATATGGATTCTTTAAATCTTTTACATCTACAACATGATTTGTCACATCCGATCTGTGCATAGGGCTAAGATAAGTATTTAGTGCCCTGTGATAGTCGAAAAATATTTCATCTCCTGTTGGATATTGTATGTGGGTCAGATACCAGGATGTAATGGTATATTCCGGATTGAAATCAAATGTGTCTGGTATATAGTGTTGTGAAGTGAAATGGGGGCATTCAAGATCAACTGATCTGTCAAAAAATCCCAATGCATGTCTTTTAGTTATTTCAATGGCCTTAAATGTATATTTTATATTTCCGGGAGCTATTATTTCAAAAATAGGATTATTCTTTGAGTTTTTTAATCTGATAAGTAAGTGAGCTTCCGGATCCGAAAGCTCAAATAAATTTTCCCCATGCCCTTTAATATTTGCACCTTTTTTAGAATAAAACTTTCCACTGTAACCGGCAAAATTATAGAAAAAGACATCTGGCTCAACATCTTTGTTCATTTCCGGTATAAGGATGTTTCCATTTATTGCATGAAATGATAAAAAAATGTTAGGAATGTTGTCTGCATCTGGTACGGGATTTGTATCAGTTAAGAATTGATTGAGGTCGTCTTTCCCGCGAATAGATCTTGAGATCATGCCTCCTGCTTGAAGATTCCAACCCAGACCAACCCAACTGGCTTCCTGACTTATTTTTATTCCGGAAGCATGATAACTCAAGGCTATTGGTAGGGTCCAGTCGTTGGACCTTATGTTATATAGAGGAACACTTATATCGGGAATTCCAGTGTACAAGCTTACCGGAATTTCTTCATATTGCATCATGGAATATGCTTCGGGTGAAGGTGCATAATTCTTTAAGTATAGAGGATTTTGTTCTACTTGTGCACAAACATGGATACAAATGAATAAAAAAAGTGTTATGAATAAATTGTATTTTATGACTTTCATAAATAAAAGCAGTTTTGGTTATTTTGTACTTATTTCAGTGTCAGCTTTTATATTTACTAAAAAGTATATCCTATAGCCCCTGACCATGCATTGTAGAGTGGAAGGCCAAGACCTGCATGGTGGGCTGCTTCAAACTGAGCCCGTAATACAATATACTGATCTCTGCGTTTTACCGGTTTAATTTGCAGGCCTGTATTGACATAATATCCCAGAGCTGTATCTTCTGCAACGTTTTCTGCTATAGAGCTATAATCTCCTTCCTGTTCCGGACCGAACTTTCTGCCAATCATACCTGCAAATGCTCCACCGGCTTCTATAAAAGGACGTATTCTTCCTTTTGGATATGTATAGCGGATACCTAATTTTGCAGAGAGTGATGTTAGTGAGCTACTTCTGGTATAATGATGAAGATAAGTTTCAGAAATACTACCATCTACCATCTTATAGGTCTGATAAGATCTTTGTTCTACACTGTTGAAATGAGAAATGGAAATATCCATAGATGCGCTTAAGGAACTCATCCAACGTCGGCTGTTCAATGCCAGGTTTACACCAAACAGATAGGATAAATCTGGTTTACTAAAATTATGCCAAGGGCCTCTTGAAGGGAAACTGTATTGTTGTATTCCGGCATAAGGAGTCACATACAGTCTTAGGGAGTGTTTGTCTTCTTTAGTCTCAAATTCAATGCAATCTTCATTGCTGGTACACATTGCATAATGATAATCTTTTGCAATATCAATCAGGCCTTTATGAGTAAATGATGCTCTTTTGATTTTATGTTCCAAAACTGGGCAGTCTCCAAAGGCATATTGTAATATTGGAATATAGCGTTTTACATTACCAGTATATTGGCTGCCATCTTCTCTTTTAGTAATAATCTTGGGTGCATCTACTTTTATCAATTTATCACCACTCCCTACAAAGTAGATAGACTCATAGTTCTCTGTTTCATAATAATACAGACTTTTTATACCTTGAAGAAGGTATTCAAGAAAAACAGGCTGAGGTACTTCATCGTGCTTTAGCTCTATGGTGTGTGAAATATAATATTTGCCGTCGTCCGTAAATCTGTATCCTTGGATGTCATATGGATAATA
>CAJMQA010000293.1 GCA_905215395.1 uncultured bacterium
CCAGAATTTTAATGCCAATGGCAATCAGAATAAGGCCTCCGAGTAGTTCTACCTCGAGCCCTTTTATTTTTCCGACCCGGAAACCGCACACTACCCCTGTAAAAGAGAGGAAAAAGGTAATTAATGCAATAATAAAAGCCGGGAGCCAGATTGTGGTTTTTAGAAAAGCCATACTGATACCTACGGCTAGTGCATCGATACTGGTGGCAATCCCCAATGTCAGCAACATTTTATTTGAGAAGGAGATTGTAGAACTCTCTTCTGCTTTGAAAGATTCATATACCATTTTGCTTCCGAGGTAACCCAGCAGAATAAAGGCAATCCAGTGGTCAAAATCTGTAATGTATTGGCTGAAATGAATTCCCATTGCCCACCCCAGCCAGGTCATACCTCCCTGGAAAATGCCCATTGTCAACGCCATTTTCAGGGATTTTTTGATACAAAAAGGTTTCATACAAATACCTCCCCCGATACTGACAGCAAGGCTATCCATGGAAAGACCAATTGCAATTAATAATACTGTTATGAAGCTCATGTGGTATATTTTGTGGTGCAAAGATAATAAAAGATTTATTTTTGTACTTTTGATAAAAGATTTTGATTGATGCAGGATGGAATTACAGACAAAAATCGATTTGGGATGTCCGGAGTTCTGGGTGGATTATAAAACCCGGATTACTTTATTAGGCTCTTGTTTTGTCGAAAACATAGGAGAGAAGCTGAGATATTTCAGATTTAAAACAGACATAAATCCTTGTGGTATTGTGTATAATCCGGTTTCGGTAGCTAACTCTCTGAAAATGGTTATGGAGAACAGGCGGCTGGATGAAGCCGACTTGCTGTCAAATAACGGTCGATGGGTGAGCTTGAGTCATCATGGAAGTTTTTCATCTCCGGAAAGCAATATATGTCTGCAGAAAATCAATGAACGTCTGGAAAATTCTCATCGTCATTTGCAGGAAACAGATTTACTGGTGATTACCTGGGGAACTTCCTGGATATACCGCTACCGACCAACAGGACAGATTGTCTCGAATTGTCATAAATTTCCGGCCTCTGATTTTGACCGTTATCGTTTAGAAATAACGGATATTGAGAATTTATATACCGGTTTATTGAATCAATTGCAGGAGTTCCGGCCGGGAATGCGCATCCTGTTTACAATCAGCCCTATCCGGCACTGGAAGGACGGGGCGCATGGAAACCAGCTGAGCAAGGCTGTACTGATGCTGGCACTCGAGAAATTATTGTGTAAATTTAATCATGTGTTTTATTTCCCTTCTTATGAAATTGTGATGGACGAACTCCGGGATTATCGTTTCTATGCCGGAGATATGTTGCATATTTCTGATCAGGGGGTAGATTATATCTGGGAAAAATTCCGGGACCTGTATTTTACGGAGGAGGCTCAGGAAGTAATGAAACGGGTGGATAAAATCAATAAAATCCTGCTTCATCGTCCTATAAATCCCGATTGCGAAGCTTCCTTCCGGCTTCGTGAAAAAGCGCTTCAGGAATTAAAATCCCTGGGTTTTCAAATGTAGTATAATATCTTCACTCCTGGAGTTCTGCTTCGGGAATGTCCTGCATAGGAATACGTTTCAATTCCTCCAGGGTAATATCCGTTTTTACAGGATAACTGGATGGATAAAGCTTTCGGATCCGCTGGAGTGCCGGAATACATTCCAGACGGGAATGGTAATTTCCAACCCTGATTTTGAAATCGGGATCGAAGTATTTCAAATAGGCCGGTATATCCTGAAAGGTCTGTTCAAATTTATTGCGCATTACTTTTAGTTCTTCTACATTTGAGCCGTAAGAGCTGGCGGAATAAATCTGAATGCGGAAACCTGTAAAAGATTTATTCTTTTCATTCCGGTAGGTGTATAGTTTCAGTAAATTATTGATGTGAGCCTCTTCCCGGATTTTAACTTCTCCTCCGTTGCTTTCAGGTCTGCGGAGATCATGCATGATATCATAGCGTGGTTCAATGATGACGGAATCGGGTTCTAGTGCATAGAGATGAACCGGCAGTAAGATTAAAAGTATGAGAATAAACTTATACATATTACTCTGAATTTTTTGCGAAGATAAGAATTTCAAAGGTAAAAAGTCAAAAGTCAAAGGTAAAAAGTGGAAAAGTCAAAAGTATAGGGTGGGCTAGTTAAAAAAGCGTTAATACTTTTTCATGCGGGAGTTGATGTTATAAAAAGAAATAAATTTGCTGAATCAATCAAAACTATAATTTTATGTGTCAGGCTACAGACAAACAGATCATAGAAATTTTGAGACAGGAAACGATTCCGGCATTAGGATGTACGGAACCCGTGGCCTGTGCTCTGGCGTGTGCACGATGTAAGGAAGAATTAGGCGGAGTACCGGAAAGCATTGAAGTTTCGGTCAGTGGAAATATCTATAAAAACGGGATGGGAGTGGGTATTCCCGGAACCGGAATGACAGGTTTGCCTATTGCTGCTGCTTTGGGTGCTGTATGTGGTAAAACAGCTTATGGCCTGGAAGTGCTGAAAGAGGTTTCTGCCTCTAACAATCTGGAATGTGCAAAAGCATTGGTGGACAATAACTCCGTACACATTCACCTGAAGGAAGATGCTCCGGACAAGTTATATGCTGAAGCCGTATGCCGCAAGGGTGACGATACAGTAAGAGTGATTATTGTTCATGGTCATACCAATATCACTTTGGTAGAAAAAAACGGAAAAACTGTTTTCAGCAAAGATTTTACCCCTCTGTCTGCAGAGAAGAATGAACGGGCTGAACTGAGTGTTGCCCGCATTTGGGAGTTTATTCATAAGATAAATGTTTCGGAAATCGAGTTTGTCTTGGAAGGGGCTGAAATGAACAAGGCTATTTCTGATGAAGGATTGAAATCGGAATACGGTCTGCAGATTGGAAAAACCCTGAAGGAAAACATTGATAAAGGTTTGCTGGAAGACGATTTCCTGAACCGGGTATTGATCCGTGCTACAGCTGCTTCAGATGCCCGTATGGATGGTTGTGAAAAGCCGGTTATGACAAATTCAGGAAGCGGTAATCAGGGAATCACCGTTTATCTGCCGGTAGTTGTTGCTGCTGAGCAGTTTGGTTGTTCCCGGGAGCAACTGATCCGTGCCCTGGCATTCAGTAACCTGATTGCAGCCCATATTCACTATTATATGGGACATTTGTCTGCACTTTGTGGAATTCTGATCGCCGGTACCGGTTCTGCATCCGCTATCACTTATTTGATGGGAGGTTCTTACGAACAAGTAGTGAACACCATTAAAACCATGTGTTCCAACCTGACAGGTATGATGTGTGACGGCGCTAAACAAGGCTGTGCATTGAAGGTTTATTCCGGAGTTTCTGCAGCTGTTCAGGCTTCTTTATTGTCCATGAAAGGCATCAAAACCCATAACGACGGAATCATTGAAGAAGATATTGAGAGAACCATCCGTAATGTGGGAATGATTGGAACTGCCGGAATGGAGCAGACCGATAAGACCATTCTGAATATCATGTGCAACAAGCAATAATTGTTTTATCATACAAAAAATCCGGGGTGTAATTTGATTTACACCCCGGATTTTTGTTGTTTTGAAGGAAACGTAATTAGCTGGAAAGCCCTATCTTTGTCTAAAATTTGAGGCTATGGGGGAAGATTGGATTAATATACATACTCATAAGCCGGGGCAGGGGATTAATATCGTGGATCCTTGTCTGGGAGGAATTGTTATGCCGGAGGATGGACAGGTGTATTATTCCATGGGGATTCACCCGGTTTATATTGATGGGGATACTCCCCGCCGGATGGAGGAGATTGAGAGGGCTGCTACAGAAAAGCGAATAGTGGCGATCGGTGAAGCGGGAATGGACCGGAATGCTCCGGTTGGGATGGAGGTTCAGCTGGAATGGTTTGAACGGCAGGCGAGAGTGGCCGGAGAGTATGGATTGCCATTGATCATCCATGGGGTGCGGGCTATACCGGAGTTGATTTCGGTGTGTAAAAAAAACGGGTCTCAAAATGGGTGGATCATGCACGGCTTTAATAACCGGAGGGAGATTTTACAAGATTTGCTGAGGCATGGGTTTTATATTTCGGCCGGAAGGCATGTGATGACTGAAGAGTCGAATCTCTACCAATTGTTGCCAGAAATTCCTGTGGAACGTTTATTTCTGGAAACCGATAATTCGGATTTCGGGATAGAGGACATTTACACCCGGGTAGCAGAGCGTAGGGGAGAGAGTGTGGAGGAATTGCAACGGAATGTCCGGAAAAATTTTGAAAAGTTATTTCGTATTTAAGGAAAGATATTAGAAAAGTTATGAGCGAGTGGTTAAGCAGGACAGAGTTGCTTCTGGGGCAGGAGAGACTGGAAAAATTACAGCAGTCACATGTTTTGGTGGCCGGATTGGGGGGAGTAGGGGCTTATGCAGCCGAGCAATTGTGTCGGGCGGGAATAGGGGAGATGACG
>CAJMQA010000294.1 GCA_905215395.1 uncultured bacterium
GAGGAACAGAAAAAAAACCTGGCGCTAAAAATCAAACTTGGCGAAGAAGTAGAGGCCATCAAGGACAGCACAGAATGGAAAACAACCACAGACAAGATCATTTCTTACCAGAAAGAATGGAAAAAGATTGGTCCCGCTCCCAAAAAACACTCCAATAAAGTATGGACACGTTTCCGGGCTGCCTGTGATACTTTCTTTAACAACAAGGGGGCACACTTCAAAGACATCGATTCTGAACAGGAAAAGAATCTGGAACTGAAAAAAGCACTGATTGAAGAGGTCCGGCAATTTACCCTGAGCGGCAACACTGAAGAGGATATTGAAAAACTGAAAATATTCCAAACCCGTTGGGCCGAGATCGGTTTTGTACCCATTAAAATGAAAGACAGTATACAGGAAGAATTCAGAAGTGCCATCAACGAATGGTTTGACAAACTAAACCTGGATGAATTTGACAGGAACCTGGAAAGATTCCGGGTAAAACTGTCCTCCCTGGATGCCGGAGAGAACAAAGAATATAAAATCATTAACGAAAGAGAAAAGCTGGTAGCCAAAATCAAACAGCTGGAAACAGATGTGAATACCTGGGAAAACAACATCGGCTTTATTGCCAAATCCAATAAATCTCAGGGACTGATCAATGAGCTGACTTCCAAAATAGAGAAAACCAGACAACGCCTGGCTCTCCTTCAGGAAAAACTCAAAGCTCTCGATAGCCTGATTTAATAAAAAAGCTGTAAGCATTGCTTACAGCTTTTTTCTCGCCTGTAACTTTCACCTTTTCCCTTTATTTATTACCTTTGCTTCCTTGATTGCAAAATCAAAAATATCCAAGTAAAATTAAAAACTAATATACACAGTGTCAACAAAGTATGTATTCGTTACTGGAGGAGTTGCTTCTTCACTAGGTAAAGGTATTATTGCCTCATCACTGGCCAAACTATTGCAGGCAAGAGGATATAAAGTGGCCAATCAAAAACTGGATCCCTACATTAACATCGATCCGGGGACATTAAATCCATACGAACACGGGGAATGCTATGTCACAGACGACGGAGCAGAAACAGATCTGGATCTCGGACATTACGAAAGATTTACCGGATGCCCGACCTCTCAGGCCAATAATATCACCACCGGTCGTATCTACCAAAATGTTATAAACAAAGAGAGACGTGGTGACTACCTGGGAAAAACAGTACAGATTGTTCCTCACATCACTGATGAAATCAAACGGAATATAAAATTACTCGGTAATAAGGGAGAGTATGATGTTGTGATCACCGAAATCGGAGGTACAGTCGGAGACATCGAATCCTTGCCTTTTATAGAAGCTGTCCGTCAGCTCCGATGGGAACTGGGAGAGAAATCCGTGCTCATTCATCTGACTCTGGTTCCTTTCCTGTCCGCTTCAGGCGAATTAAAAACCAAACCAACCCAGCACTCTGTAAAAGCATTGCTGGAAATCGGGGTACAGCCGGACGTACTGGTATTGAGGACCGAACACGAACTGAATGCTGACCTACGCCGGAAAGTAGCCCTTTTCTGCAACGTCGCTCCCAAAGCTGTCATACAATCCATTGATGTATCTACCATCTACGAAGTTCCCATCAAAATGAGAGAGGAAAAACTGGATGAGATCGTCCTGGAACAACTGGGTTTACCCTTAAACAGCGAACCAGAACTGGAAGCCTGGAAGAAATTCCTCTATAAACTTAAAAACTACAGCAAAGAGGTTCGGATCGGACTGGTAGGCAAATACGTTGAACTGCATGATGCCTATAAATCCATTGTAGAAGCATTTATACATGCAGGAGCTGTGAACGACTGTAAAGTCAATATCGAATGGATACATAGTGAGGAACTGAACGAAGCGAATGCCAAAGACTGCCTGAAAGACCTGCACGGGATTCTGGTTGCACCAGGATTCGGGCACCGGGGTATTGCCGGGAAACTGGAAGCAATAAAATATGCCCGTGAAAACAATATTCCGTTTTTCGGAATCTGTCTGGGAATGCAGATGGCTGTCATCGAATTTGCCCGGAATGTATTGAACATGGAAGGGGCTGATTCTACAGAAATGGCCGCTAAAACCAGTTATCCGGTCATAGACTTGATGGATTCCCAGGTAAATGTGACAGAGAAAGGCGGCACCATGCGTCTGGGAGCCTATAAGTGTGAGCTGAAGGAAGGTTCAAAAGCCTATAACGCTTACCAGCAAAAAGAGATCATGGAAAGACACCGTCATCGTTACGAATTTAACAGCAAATACCGGGATGAGTTTGAAAAAGCAGGAATGATCACCACCGGAATTAATCCGGAAACCGGATTGACAGAAATTGTAGAAATTCCTGCCCATAAATGGTTTGTGGGGGTACAATTCCATCCGGAATACAAAAGTACGGTCATCAAGCCCCACCCCTTATTCGTAGCCTTTATCAAAGCATGTTTATCTTAAAAAACGGAACATCGTAACTTATTATATATGGATAAAAATACAATCATAGGTTTAGTTATCATTTTTTTGATCCTGATCGGTTTTTCTTATTTTACCCGTCCAAACGAAGAACAAGTACGGGCAATGCAGAGGCAACAGGACTCGATTGCCAGAGTTGAGCAACGCAGAATGGAGCAGGCTGCTGCACAGGAAAAACAAAATCTTACCGCAACCCAAAACCCAGGCAGTACTGTCAGTAAAGATTCTGTTTTTATACAACAGGATATTGAAAACAAGCTGATTACTTTAGAAAACGATAAAATCAAACTGCACATCAGTACGGAAGGCGGACGTATTGTATTCGTAGACCTGAAAGAATACAAAACCCACGACTCCCTTCCTTTGGTACTGTGGAAAGAAGGGGAAACCGCTTTCGGTATGAATTTCTATGCCAGGAACCAACAGATCAATACCGAAAAATTCTATTTTACCCCCAGCACTACCCAGACCACACTGTATGCCAAAGACAAAGAACAGATCCTTTCTATGCGTTTGTATGCAGATAGTACCAAATACATCGAATACCTTTACAAACTGGCGCCGGATAGTTATATGACAGATTTCAGCATCCTCACCCATAATATGGGAGATGTCATCGCCTCCAACTCTTCTTTCCTGACCTTATTCTGGGGAGTAAATATGCCTCAGTTGGAAAAAAGCAAGGACTTTGAAAACCGTTATACCGGAATTTATTACAAATTCTATGAAGATGCTGTAGAAAATATGTCCCTGACTTCAGATGAAGAAGAGACATTACCCAACAAAGTACAGTGGATCGACTTCAAACAACAATTTTTCTCTTCCATCCTGATCTCGGAGACCCCGTTTACAGACGTTATGCTGAATTCCAAAATAAGCAAAAAAGACGGTTACCTGAAAGATGTCTATGCAGAAATTCCATTGGCATACAACGGTTCATCCAACGAACAGTACAACATGAAATTTTTCTTCGGCCCCAATGCTTACCAGGTACTGAAAGCTTACGGAGAAAATATAGACCTGCCGGATCTTATCAACATGGGATGGAAATGGATTTCCTGGTTCAACAAATATTTTGTGATACCCATCTTCAATTTCCTGGAAAATAATACCAATCTAAATTATGGCATCATCATTCTATTGCTGACGCTGATCATCAAGCTTATATTGTTCCCGCTGACCTACAAATCCTATATGTCACAGGCACGTATGCGGGTATTAAAACCACAGGTAGATGAGATCACCAAAAAATATCCGGCCGATAAAGCCATGGAACGCCAGCAGGCAACTATGAAACTTTACAAACAGGCAGGAGTGAATCCGATGGGAGGATGTCTTCCGATGCTAATCCAAATGCCGATCCTGATCGCCCTGTTCTATTTCTTCCCGGGAGCAATTGAATTGAGACAGCAGAGTTTCCTATGGGCTACGGACCTGGCCTCTTATGACTCTATTGCCACCCTGCCTTTCACCATTCCTTTCTACGGAAATCATGTGAGTTTATTCTGTCTGCTGATGACTGCAACCAACATCATCTATATGGTCATGAACAACAAAAATCAACCTCAAAACGATCAGATGAAAGGCATGCAAACCATGATGTACATCATGCCGGTTATGTTCCTGTTCATTTTCAACAGTTACTCATCCGGTCTGAGTTACTACTATTTTATCGCAACTCTGATTACTATTTTGCAAACCTGGATCATCCGCCGTTTTATTGACGATGAAAAGCTTTTGAAACAAATAGAACTGGCCAAATCCAAACCTGCCAAAAAATCGAAATTCCAGCAACGCCTGGAAGAAATGCAGCGGATGCAACAGCAAAGACTGAGAGAACAACAAAAAGGTAAAAAATAACCTTGACAAGATAAAAGGATTTGGTTTAAAACCAAATCCTTTTTTTTTTACATATTCAATCAATCATTCCCCCATTTCCTGACGATCTTTGAGAATCTGAGGCATATGCCCGACAGCCCACCCGACCAGACCT
>CAJMQA010000295.1 GCA_905215395.1 uncultured bacterium
ACAGCCGTTCAGCGGGAAACTGCTGATATAGTACTGTTTCATCATCATGGAGCAGATGATACCCAATATCTGAACGGATACCCGGAGGGAAGTGGGGTGAATCTTTCTATAGATAACATAAAGCGTTATTTGAGGAGTAAGGTGTTGACGGCCTATGAGCGGAAAAAGGATGTGGAAAAAACCAAACAGGATTATATAAAATCACTGGGTGTACCTTCAGAATGGCTGGATGATGCTCTGGAGCCGGAAGTGATCAGAAAAGATTCGCTTTTCAATGCGGGTATGGATATTCATCTGAGCGATATTCATGCTATCCGTCCGAATGCCCGTTTTGTAATGTTTGATGCCTGTTATAACGGCTCTTTTCATCTGGATGACTGTATTGCCAATGCCTATATTTTCGGGGATGGAAATACAGTGGTAACTCAGGGGAATACCGTCAATACCATACAGGACAAATGGCCGGATGAATATCTGGGACTATTGGCTTGCGGGGTACGCATTGGGCAATGGGGCCGTCATGTCCATTTTTTGGAAACGCATATTATCGGAGATCCGACTTATCATTTTGCAAATACGGTAGATCCTGCTTTAGATATGAATTGGGCAATAGTTGTAAGCAAAAAGGACAATGCCATGTGGCATAAGCTGTTGAACTATCCGAATGCAGATGTGCAATGTATGGCTTTACGGAAGTTGTATGAAAATCATGCTCCCGGATTGCCTGAGTTACTGCAAAAGACTTATGAAGCTTCCTTGTTCGGAGTAGTTCGTATGGAGTGTATGAAGTTGTTGTATCAGATGAATAGTCCGGAACTGGTGGATGTTTTGAAACTTGCAGTATGTGATAGTTATGAATTGGTCCGGCGTTTTGCCGTTCAGTATATCGGGAATTTGGGAACTGATGAATTGATACCTGCTCTGGTTTATGCCTTATTGAATGAAAACATGTCCGCTCGTGTAAATTACCAGGCAAGGGACGCAATCATGCTGATGGATATGGATAAACTGACCGCAGAAATAAAACGGCAGGCCGGGGCAAGTGGACATTGGGTAAATAAAGAGGAAGTGGTACAGCAACTCCTGAGTCTGGTACAAAGGAACCAGAATTCCTGGCAGAGTGCAGCCGGTGTCATTAGTGATCTTACTTCTTCTGCCAAGGATAAAAGTTTTGATATAGTCCGTCAACGGAATCACCCTGCAGTCGGAGCCGCAGAACTGTTGATTGCTTTTGTTTTGGATAGCTCCCGCGATATGCAGCTTAGGATTACAACAGTGGAGACATTAAGCTGGTATACGCATTCTGTAAAACGACCGGAAATTATTGCCGCTTGTGAGCAGCTTATCCGGGCCAATGAAAATCTGCAGTTGGTAAATGAAGCTATTAAGACAAAGAATCGGTTGAAGTAAACGGTGTCGGGTTTTAAACAGTGACCGCACTCAAACGAACAGAGAGTGTGGTCACTATTTATTATTTCCTTTTGGGTTTTTGTTTGAGTTGAGCAGGACGCATGGACAATTCCTGGGCTCCGTATTTGGGCTTGTTTTTCAGACAATCGGGTAGTTGCTGCTGAATTTCCGGGTGGGTATTCAGATAGTGTTCCAATTGGCTGAGGTAATCGAAGTAGGTGATAGCTTCGTCCCGGTCGGGCATGTTGTAAGCCATATAACGGGAATATTCCAGACATTTATCCTGCCAGAAAGGAGGGAAGTCTTTATATACAGACTGACGGCACATAAAACGGAAATACGTGCATAATTCCTGCTGGAAATCTCCTGGATCGGCTATCATCTGGTCGATGATCCGGGCAGCTTCCTCATATTTTTCTGCTTGAATCAGACGGTCCGCATCGTTCTTCCGGATTAAAAATGTCTTTCCTTGGAAGTCCGGTAAAGCGGCTAACTCTGCTGCGTCCGGGCAGTAATTACACTCCTGAAATAATTTATTATCGACTACTTTTGTTCCATACAATTGGCGGTATTTTTCTATGTCAGCACAAACTGTCTTGAAAAGTTTATTGTCCCGTCCATGGATGGATTTGATGAAAAAATTCCACATCTCCGGATTCTCAAGTGAATATCCGGGTATCCGGATCAATTGCTCGGCGCATTCCTGACTTGTATTGCGGTCATAACGGGATGCTGCATAACGGGCATAGTTGAACAGGAATTCCGGTTGGGTATTTCCGGCTTTTCGTTGTTTCTGTAAATAGCCGGATCTTTTTTGGGGATCCAGGGCTGCCTGACCGGTATATAAAAATGTTTCCCGGTCCTGATTACTGCCTGAGAGGTGGAGGGCCTCTTCTGTTTTAGGATCTACAAATACAAAAGTGGGAAAAGAAGAAACCTGGTACTTCCGGGCTAGTTCAAATCCTTCTCCTGTTTCTGCATCAATTTTGAGACAAATGAAATGCTCGTTGTAAAAATTTCCGACACTTCCCAGTGTGAAAATTGTTTGGGCCATATTCAGACAAGGACCACACCATTGGGTATAAAAATCTATAAAAATGAGCTTTTTTTCTTTTTGTGCTTTGGTTTTAGCTTCGGCCCAACTGCAATGTTCAAACCGGATTCCCTCTTGGGCAACAGATTGTAATGTGATGAAAAAGCTGAAAAATAGAATAATTTTTTTCATATTGATGTGAAATAGATAGGAAGAGTGGTAAAATTTATTTTACCACTCTTCTGATGAAATTTATCTTTCGTATTGAGGCATATTGGGGTTATAATCCAGTACTGTCTGAGGTACCGGCATAATGTACCTGGGGTCATTAGCCGGAAGTGTCCAGGTCTGGCCTTCACAACTATGGCTGATCTCTTTGGCAAACCGGGGCTCTTTGTTCATTCGTTTCAGGTCAACCAGACGGTAGATTCCGTTGAAGGCAAATTCCCGTCTGCGTTCATCCAATACTAATTTTAGCAGCTCCTCTTTAGAGTCCGTAGTATAATGAATGTTGTTTTTGATACGCATATCCCGAAGGTCATTCAGTAAGTCACGGGCATTTTTAGCAGTTCCGGTACGTGCCTCACATTCCGCTGCAATCAGCATCATCTCCTGTACGGAAAGACCGACATTCATTTCAATATAAGGAGTAAAGATCGTTCTGCCTTTAAAATGCGTATAACCATTCCCCGGATTCATAGAGTCGGTGGCGAAAAATAACTCTTCACGCATATCTTTACCGTCCAGTGCCAATTGATCATCGAATACAGCAAGTAGTTCATCACTGGCACACACACTCTTGAACAGATAAGAAGTACCATTTAACAGACGCGTATAGATATTTTCCGGACTCTTGTGTTCGGTTGGGAATTCTTCTTCCTGGGTGTCATCGCTAACAATACGTCCCCACTGTCCGGGAATTACTTTGTAATTTTTGTAATCTACCAGGGTATTGTGCGTTTTTAATGCTTCATTTGCATTGGTCAGAGCTTTGTCATATTGTCCCATATAAAGATAGACCTTTGCATAGAAAGCATAGATACTGGCTTTGTCCGGACGGAAAGAATAGGGAACCTTATCAGTGAGATAAGGAGCTGCCTCTTTCAGGTCGGAAAGAATCTGATCGTAAACTTCCTGAACACTGTTCCGGGTATATTTACGGTTAACCTCTTCGCTTAGTACCAGTGGAACTCCCAGATCAGTTTTAGCTGTGTTGGGATCATAGTGTTTAGCATAGAGATTCACCAGATTCAGGTATTCGTAAGCCCGGCCGAATAGAGCTTCTGCTTTCAGACGCATTTTTTCATTTTCAACGGCATCTGTGACTTTGGTGACATTGTTGATCACTGCGTTATAACTGAAAATGTTTTCATAGGCCCCGTTCCAGATTCCGTCATTATTTCCTGGTGTAAACACCTGTCCGGGCTGGAATTGATAAAGATTCAGTTCATTGTCCCGTTTCCCTCCCATGGTAAACCATGACAATTCATTTTTCTCCCCCAGCTGGATATCGTCGGTCAGATAAGAAGGATAGACGTCCATTGTATTCAGGAGATACTGTGAGTTCATGAGTTTTACATAGTCATCAAAATATTCCGGAATGGTATATCCTTTGGGCTTGATATCAAGGAAACTATCGCAACTTTGCAAACTAAGCAAAGCAAATATCAGGATATATATATTATTTTTTTTCATATTCGCTGAATTTAGAAATTAGCTGATAAACCAAGGGTGAATGTTGCAGGTATGTGAGTGCCTCTGGATGCACTTCCGGAGACTGTGCCCGACCAAACTTCCGGATCCAGTTTTTTGTCATTGGCGGCCCAATACCATAAGTTCTGGATTTGCAGGCTGATACGCATATTTTGTATCAGACAGCGCTGTAGCAGGTTTTTGGGTAAAGAATAGCCTATAGTAACATCCCGGAGTTTGATGTAGTTTCCTTTTTGTATGTGTTTATCAGCAGCAGTCCAGAGTGGGGATACGCTACTGCTCAAACGGTCGCCATACAGGAATTT
>CAJMQA010000296.1 GCA_905215395.1 uncultured bacterium
ATGTAATAAATTAGTATTAAATATTTTATAGAATGAAAAAAAATACTAATTTTGGATCGCATTATTAGCCAAAAAAACGAACGTTTTTATAGATGATGTGATTACTTTATCTTCCCTTAAAAATTAGATTGTGTAATATTAATTATCTGATTATTATTAATATATAAATGTGTAAATGAATTGTATATGGGGATATTGATTTGATTC
Organism: uncultured bacterium; assembly: GCA_905215395.1. Classification (GTDB taxonomy): domain Bacteria; phylum Bacteroidota; class Bacteroidia; order Bacteroidales; family Marinifilaceae; genus Odoribacter. Next base: position 208 of record CAJMQA010000296.1, read on the forward strand.
CTGTGATTAAAAATGGTTATGGATAAATGGCGGACATTGTGTGAAGGATTATTTCTTTACAGCATTTTTTTGCAGATAAGCTGGTGGAGGGATTTAGCAGCAATGACATCCATGTTGCTTTACATCTATGATTGCTTAAAAAACGGCAGGAAATAAAAAGAGAGGCTGTTAAACCTCTCTGATTGCTTGATTTCCAGTAGTCGGGATGACAGGATTTGAACCTGCGACAACACGCCCCCCAGACGTGTACTCTACCGGGCTGAGCTACATCCCGAAAAAAGCAGTGCAAATATACGGGGTTAATTTTAAATGTGCAAGGGATGTAAGGAAAAAATTACGGATAGAATATTATTACCGGAAAATAGTTAACTTGCAACACGTATTGAAAAAATAAATTACTAAAAAAGAGGCCATGAAAAAGATGTTATTACTTTCGTTAATGCTTGGGGTTGTTGCTGGATTACGGGCACAGGAATTGAAGCCGGTCAAGTTGAACAAGCCTGATACAAAGCGGGGGGTAGCTGTAATGACAGCATTGGAGAAGCGTCAATCCATTCGTGAATATGCAAATAGAAAATTGGAATTACAGGATTTGTCGGACTTATTGTGGGCTGCTGTGGGTATCAACCGGCCGGAATCCGGTAAACGGACAGCTCCGACAGCAATGAATCGTCAGGAGATAGATGTATATGTATGTTTACCGGAAGGGGCATACTTATACGATGTTGCGGCACATGAACTGAAACCTGTGGCAAAGGGGGATTTCCGTCCGGCTGTGGCTGGTGGACAAGATTTTGTCAAGATGGCTCCGGTATGTCTGGTGATTGTGGCAGATGTGAATAAATTTAAAGGTGAAGTTTTGATGCCTGCTGTGGATGCGGGTATTGTTTCCCAGAATATTTCTTTGTTCTGTGCTGCGACAGATTTAGTGACTGTTCCCCGGGCGTCGATGGATCAGGAACAGCTGAAAAGTGTCCTGAAGCTGAGAGAAGGACAACAGCCGCTGATGAATCATCCGGTAGGTTATGCAAAATAACAAATTAAAATTGAGGCTAACAGTGAATTTTTTGAAGAATTTAGGAGTGGTGCTATTGCTGGCAATAGCATTGTACAGTTGTAAGAGTGAGCCGGAGAGGGCTGAAAAAGTTGTGATTATTTCGACAAATGACATACATGCGCAGATATCGAGATTTCCTCAGTTGGCAGCCTTGGTTGAGCAAAAAAGGGCAGAAGGAGGGCAGGTTATTGTGGTGGATGCCGGAGATCGTTTTTCAGGTAATCCTTATATCGATCATGCAGCAGAAAAGGGACAGCCGATGATACAATTGATGAATAAGGTGGGCTATGAGGTGGCAACGATGGGAAATCATGACTTTGATTATGGACAGGCTGTACTGAAAAAAAGGCTTCAGGAGGCTCGGTTTCCTGTTATCTGTGCGAACATAGTGTCGGAAGGTAGCGAAGTGGGAAAAATGGCTCCCTATCTGATGCTGGAAAAAGGAGGGCATAAATTTTGTTTTTTCAGTCTGATACAGACTGGCTCTAATCATATCCCGGCAACAAATCCGGCTAATCTGGAAAAAATTTCTTTCCGCTATTATAAAGATGTGGCCCGGGAGTATAAAAAGCTGGCATCTGAATGTGATGTGATGGTTGGTTTGACGCATTTGGGGTTTGCAGGTGATTCGCTATTGGCTTTGGTCATGCCGGAATTAGATGTTATTGTCGGCGGACATTCGCACACCGAAATCCATACACCGGTCATGGTGAACGGGGTTATGATCGGTCAGACCGGTGCAGGATTGAATTATGCAGGGGTAACAACCTTGAAGTTTAATGGAAAGAAGCTGGTTGACAGGACTTATCAACTGGTAAGTCTGAAGAATTTCGGGAGTGCTGACCAGGAAGTGGAACTTATGGTGGAAGAGATCAGTAATCAGCCCGAATTCAGAAAAGTGTTGGGACAGGCTGTGGCAGAACTGAAATCTAAAGAAGATGTAGCCTCTTTCGTTACGGATGCCATGAGTGATGTTGCTCATACCGATTTCGCTTTTTATAATAAGGGAGGAATACGGTTGAACTCTATTCCTGCAGGGGATATTACCATGGAGACTGTGTATAAAATTGAACCTTTTTCGAATTACATCGTACTGCACGAATGGACATTGGAACAGATGAAGAAGTTTATATTGAAAGATTACAATAGATTTGCCGATAAAGATAGACGTTACATCAATTATTTTATATCTGCCGGTAAATATGAGATTATTCTGGATAAGAACGGAGATGGAGTGGATGTAAAGTTCTATGACAGGGATGGAAAATTATTAAAGGGAGCCGGGAAAAAATACAAGATCGCTTTTAGTAATTATGTGGCTTCTTCCAATGAGTGTGTGAAAGGCGGAGAAAAAACGGATATTTTTATTGTTGATGCTATTGCTGCATTTCTTGTGAGAAAAGGAAAGGTTGAATATGACGGACAAAGGGCCTTTGTGAAATAGGCTGATTAACAACAATAGGGGTTAAAGCTACAACCGACAGAGGAAAACTCACGGTTTGTAGCTTTAATTTTTAGATAGGGTATAGTCTTCGATGCCGAGCGTTTCATATACTTTTTTCAGTTCTTCTTCGTTATCGGAAATGATAAGCAGTTTGTCATTGGGAAACAATTGGGTACATCCGTTAGGCACAAAAAAATGGTCGAATCGTTTTACCAGGACGACCAGGGTATTTTCAGGAAGCGGAATGTCGATCAGGTAGTCGCCTTCTGTCAGCATGTCCGGGGTGACGATGATCTCTGAAAAGACAGATTTTACTTCTTCCGGGAGTTCCATTTCAAACTCTTTGACCATGTTTTTATTTTTGAAAGATACCTTTAGTTTTCTGGCCATGAAGGTAACGGTGCTACCTTGTATAAGCAGGGATAACAGGGTGATAAAAAATACGATATTAAAGATCTGAGGAGCTCCCGGGACACCAGCCAGCAAAGGATAAGTGGCAAATATAATGGGAACGGCTCCGCGTAGTCCCACCCAACAGACGTATAGGCGGCCGGTGAAAGTCATTCGCCTGAATGGCAACAGACAAAGCAGGACACTGACCGGGCGGGCTACAATGATCATAAATACGCCGATCAGCAGTCCTATCCAACTGATATTGATCAATTCTTTGGGATTTACCAGTAGTCCGAGTGCCAGGAACATAATGATCTGGAAAAGCCAGGCAGTGCCGTCAAAAAAGTTGGAAATATTCTTTTTGTATACAATACGCCGGTTCCCCACCACCAGGCCGGCGATATAAACAGCCAGATAGCCATTGCCTTTCAGAACTTCGGTAATGGAAAAAGTAAAAAATACCAGTGTCAGTAGAATCACCTGATAAAGGGATTGGTTTTGAATGTGTATGTGATTTAAAGTATAAACGGCAAAACGGCCTAAGAGATAGCCTGCGGCAATACCAATGCTGAATTGAACGCTAAACGAGAGGATGACATTTCCCATACTGAATTCTCCGGATTGGATGATTTGTATGAGCAGGATAGTGAGCATGTAGGCCATTGGATCGTTGCTACCGCTTTCCAATTCCAGCAGTGGCCGCAGGTTGTGTTTCAGATTCAGGTTTTTTGAACGTAGTATGTTGAAGACAGAAGCCGAATCAGTAGAGGACATGACAGCTGCCAATAACAAGCAACCGGTCAGATTGGCATGGCTCTCAGGAAATATCCATTGTGCTATCAGATACACAAATCCTCCGGTAATAAAAGTGGTCAGCAAGACTCCCAGGGTCGCCAGTACAATGCCTTGTCCCAGTACAGGCTTTATTTCACTGATCCTTGTGTCCATTCCTCCTGCGAACAAAATAATACTTAAAGATATAACACCGATAAACTGGGCTGTTGCGGGATTCTCAAATTGAATACCGAAACCATCCTGACCGAATCCCATCCCGACAATAAGAAAAAGAAGCAGAACCGGAATTCCCAGGCGTAATCCTGTTTTTCCGATGATGATGCTGATAAAAAGCAGGATAGAACCGATAAGTAAAATATTTTGAGTTGTGATAAGCATATCTCTGTTTTTTTTGCATTAAACGTGTGATATTACTTCAGGTTATATTTAAGTGAAGTTTTTACCCGATTTTTCTGTAAAATAATTTTTGTGATTTTGTTTTTTGCCCTATATTTGCAACTGCATTGGAGAGATGGCAGAGTGGTCGATCGCGGCGGTCTTGAAAACCGTTGAAGTGA
>CAJMQA010000297.1 GCA_905215395.1 uncultured bacterium
TATGTCAGATTTACTGTTTAAAACGTAATTGCAAATGAATGAATTGATTACAATCAGAGAATATGAGTTAGCCGATAAAAACTCTGTAATAAATTTAATTCGACTCAATACGCCTGAATACTTTGCGCCAGACGAAGAAGCCGACTTAAACAATTACCTGGACAATGAAAGGGAACTTTATTATGTCTTGCTTTTTGATGGGGAAATTGTAGGTTGTGGCGGAATAAATTTTGCTGACAATAAGACAACAGGAAAAATTAGTTGGGATATTTTGCACCCCGGATATCAGGGAAAATCACTAGGAACGCAATTACTTAAATATAGAATTGAGAAACTTAAATCCATAGGCAGTGTTAAAAGAATTACCGTCAGGACTTCACAATTGGCTTACAAATTTTATGAAAAACAGGGTTTCGTATTGCGTGAAATAAAAAAGGATTATTGGGCTGAAGGCTTCGATCTTTATAATATGGAGTATAAAGATCGGAAGTAGTGGGAAATTTCTGCTAGAGTATATTATCCTACTTATCCAAAGGAAAAAAGGTCATGGAGAATTTCCACGACCTTAATAAGTTAAAAACAGATGATTTTAACTCAGATGGCTTTTGCTGTCAATCAACTGAAAAATAAAATGGTGCCAGAGGAGTGATGTTGTTTGTTATGACTCCCGATTCTTTACTCTGACTTGAATTGTCGTACGCGGCTGTTACTGTGTAGTTCATAAATGGTTGAACTGAAATGCGGTATGTCCCTGTCCGGTCTGTTTCTCCGGTGTAAACCAGTGAAGCTGAATGGCTGGTTACCGTTATCTCAACTCCACCGATACCTGTGCCGGGAGATGATGCTGTCAAACACTGTCCGGTAATGACATACTCCTGGGAATTAGCGTCAATTTTTAAACTGAACAATACCATGAGAATGGTAAACGAGAAGATCAAAATGGTTTTCATGGTGAAGAATTTAGCAGATAGCACAAAATGTTCGAGCATCTAAGTTACTTAGATTGTGATGAGTGTTAAAGTTATGATAATTTTTTAAAATAGACAATACGTATGTGATAGTTTATTTTATTTATCTTTCAATTGATGATTTTGAGTGGACATTGAATTCATTCCGGTGGTGTTGACGTTAAGCAATATATAAAACGTTTACGTCAAAGAGATACGGCTTTGGATTTCAACTGGGGGTACAAATTGTACCCCAGTTGAATTTGAGACGGAGAATAATCTGTTTGTTTTCGGGGGGCTGGATGCCAATAGTATAATGTATGATTTTCTGGGGAAAATTCGTATGTAATTAATGGAAATGTTAAATTTTAGCCACGTTCTCTTTTGATTAATAGTATTTTTCAATTCCACCAAATCCTGTTATTATTTTGTTTTCTTTCGTTTTATTGATAAAGTTGTTTAATCGCTTTTCAAATTCTTCCGTTCGTTTCCTTGCTGCTTCAATGTATGCAATTCGGATACGTTTATAGGTGTCGGAAAAATGTTGATAATTTTTCCATGTTGTTTTATTTTCTTTCAATCTGTCAATTATATCATCGGGAAAAATGAAAGGGGCAGACAAAACAGTTCGTATTTGATCCTCAAATTTTGGGTGTATCATTTTATTTTTCAATAACCACTTCAGTCTTTCTTTGTTGGCTTGTGAATATGCGCTTTTAGGGTTTCTGGGGGTAAAGCGCTGAATTTTATGTTCTTTGTCAAGCGATTTTATCGTACTGTCAATCCACTCGAAACAAAGGGCTTCTTCAACAGCGTCGTTGTATGTAATACTTTTTTTGTCCGAAGATTTATTGGGAAATACAAACCATATTTCATTGGCAGTGTCAAAGTTGTTCATTAACCACTTTCTCCAATCTTCCCGATTTTTAAAATACTTTATTTTGTTTTCTGTTGTCATAACGTATGCGCCTAAATCAAACCCATTTGTTTCAGCAGTATGCTGGCGTTCATGGTGGTGCTGATACCGGGGTGGAGTTTGTAGTCGTAGGTGATGTCGGAGCCGGAGTGGGTGATCTCGAAGCAGACGTTGAAGAAGTGGTCCGGGTGGAGGTGGGAGAGTTTGCCCAGGGCCAGGTCGTGGGTGGCGACGAGGCCGGAGATGGGATAGGTGAGGATTTTTTGCAGGAAGGCGAGGGAGCCGTTGAGCTTGTCGACGGAGTTGGTGCCTTTGAGCATTTCGTCGAGGATGATAAAAAGGCGCTCTTCCTGAGTGGCTGTGGTGACCAGCTGTTTCAGGCGGAGGAGTTCGGCGTGGAAGTAGGAAGTGTCCTTGGCCAGATTATCGGTGGTGCGCATGCTCGTGAAGAGAGCCATGGGCTGGAAAGAGAAGGAGCTGCTGCGGACGACATTGCCCGACTGTGCCAGCACCAGATTGAGGCCGATGGTGCGGAGGAAGGTGCTTTTGCCTGCCATGTTTGCACCGGTGGTGATGTAAAACTGGTGTAGTTTGTCCAGATGGAAGTCGTTGGCGATGCAGTGGGAGCCTTTGAGCAGGGGATGGCCGGCTTCGCGGGCGTCCAGCAGATGGGCGTCGGTAATCTCAGGAACACAGTAAGCCGGATGGTTGAACCGGTAGGTGGCCATGCTGACCAGTGCATCCCATTCGCTGACGGCGTCTATCCAGGAGTCGATGCATTGCACGTATTCCTTTTTCCATTTGTCCAGGCGCAGGATGATGTGCAGGTCCTTCATGTATAATCCGTTGAGCACAAAAGCCAGCAGGACATTGGCGCGCTGGTCGAGGTGGTTTTGTATTTTGTGTAGGGCGGAAAGAGCCTGTAAGGCGTTACAATCTTTATTCAATAAAGTGCCCCGTAAGCTTCGGAGCAGGGGAGAATGGAATTGTCCGGAAGCAATCCATTTTACAAAAGGCAGGTAGTTGCCGATGCTACGGATGAACAAACTCAGCTCTTCGTGGTAAGCATTGATCTTTTTCAGGAAGAAGGCCAGGACGAACAGTTGCAACAGGAATGGGAGCAGGGCGAGGGACCAGGGGATAAGTCCTGTCAGACCCAGTATGCAGGTACTCAGGGTGATGCTGTTGGAAATGTACAGGGGTATTCTGACGCTGAGCGGATGGACGAAAAAGGCTGTTTTCTTCTGCCAGCGGTTGAGAATGCGGGTATCGGCGTCCTTGGTGGGATGGAGTTTGCCCAGAGCGCGGAACTCCTGACACCAGTCGGGAAGATCGCATAGTTCTGCGATGGCCTGCTGACGTTCGCGGATAATGGTGGCATCTTTGGAGAGGTGGAGTAACCAGGTGACCAGTTTTTCCGTTCCACTGGCTGTTGCCGTTCGGTTCAGATGCTGAAACAGGGATTCTTCGCCGAACAGGTCCAGGTCGGAAGCGTAGGGATGGGTGGCGTCCTGATAGGAACTGCCATCGGGAAAGGCGGACAGATCGCCATCCAGATAGTTCTTTTCGATGGTGTTGATCCGGATCAGTTCCTCGGTTTTATGCTGACGGTAGACGATGCGGATGTCGATGATGGTCAGAACGATGAATAGGATGATCAGGAGAATGGCCGCAGGAAGCAGGGGAAACTCAATCCTTTCTATCAACAGGTAGATGAGGGTGATCATTCCGGCGAAAGTGAGCAACTTGGCTGTAGTGATCAGGTTGCGGCGTGTTTTCAGTTGCTTCAGCAACGAATGGTAACGCTCTGTGTTTTGCTGGTAATATTCCTGACGGGTCATGTTATATATGTTTTCTCTGACAAAAATAAGGGGGATTCTGGTAAAATACTAATACGATGGTATAATTTTTGTTGATAAAAATTTATAAATTTTCACAGATGACAGGGTTTGATTGGTTATTGACAGGAATGGCAATCATGGGTGCCATCGTTTTCGTTGCCCTCTATTTTATTAAAGCAGGGTATGGTATGTTTTTCGACCGGAAGTGGGGACTATCGGTCAGTAATAAGCTGGGGTGGATATTGATGGAATCCCCGGTATTTCTGTTGATGGGGGTGTTGTGGTGGTTTTCGGACAGGCGTTGTGAGTTGACGCCGGTGGTGATTTTCGGATTTTTCCAGTTGCACTATATCCACCGGGCTTTTATTTATCCTTTTCTGATGCGAGGGAAGAGCCGGATGCCTGTGGGAATTATGGTGATGGGCGTTGTTTTCAACATATTGAATGCTGCCATGCAGGGAGGATGGCTCTTTTATTATGCTCCGGCCGGAATGTATACGGCGGAGTGGCTGCTGACACCGCAGTTTATTTTTGGAACGGTTGTATTTTTCATCGGTATGGGGATCAATATGCATTCCGACCACATCATCCGGAATCTGCGGAAACCAGGCGATACGGCTCACTATCTGCCCAGGGGAGGAATGTACAATTATGTTACTTCGGCCAATTATTTCGGGGAGATCGTGGAGTGGTGCGGTTTTGCTATACTGACCTGGTCGTGGGCAGGGGCTGTATTTG
>CAJMQA010000298.1 GCA_905215395.1 uncultured bacterium
ATACAATTGTACTTAAAGGAATGATTGCTCTTTCAAGATGCATCTTTCCCAAAGGTAGCAAAGGATGCAATATAGATGCTATTGCACGGCAGCCGTTGTGGCAGACCTGCCGGAATTTCGGACACGGAACCGGACATGGAATCGGTTTTTATCTGAATGTGCATGAGGGCCCCCAGTCTATCCGCCAGGAATTAAAAGATCAGGTTATACTTCCGCACATGGTCACGTCCGATGAACCTGGGATATACCGGGAAGGTTCGCATGGTGTGCGGCATGAAAATATGATCTTATGTGTTCCAATAACTGTGAATGAATTCGGAGAATGGTATGGTTTTGAAACATTAACACTTTGTTATTTTGATACTTCTGCATTAGTTGTTGAACTATTGAATGAGGATGAAAAAGCATGGTTGAATACATACCATCAGACTGTATACGAAAAAACAGCTCCTTATCTGACTTCTGAAGAAGCCCGGTGGTTGGCTGAAAAAACAAAAGCCATTTAGAGGCGGCAGACCGGATCCGGAATTTATGAAATACGATACCATATTGATATAAATTCCGGATTTTTTATTTCCCCACGCAACCTTTCACATTTATATACATCTATACTAAAGATATTGATGTACAAATTGGATGCTATAATAGATAAATGTAAAAAAGGCGACAAAAAAGCAGCAGAAACAATTTATAAAACATTTGCTGCCAAAATGTTTGCCGTATGCATTCATTTTTCAAAGGACCGCTCAGATGCAGAGGATACTCTACAGGACGGCTTTATCAAAATATTTGGCTCCCTGGAACAATATTCCGGCAAAGGTTCTTTTGAGGGATGGATGAAACGTATATTTATCAATACAGCACTCGAAAAATTCAGAAAAAATCACCAGTTGCAATTGGTGGAAGAATTTCCTGATGTTGAAGAAGAAGATATTGATGAAAATATCAGGATTCCTGAAGAGATTCTATCCGGTTTTATACAACAATTACCGGAAAGATACAGGCTGGTATTCAATCTGTATGTCCTGGAAGATATGCAGCATAAAGAAATTGCTACTTCTCTGGGAATTACTGAGGGAACCTCCAAATCAAATCTGGCCAGAGCCAGGGAAATATTAAAACGAAAAGTCAAAGAATATCTGAACCATGAGTAGTAGAAACTTAGATCATCTGTTTAAAAAAGCACTTCTGGACAAAGGCTGTGAACCTCCACCTTATGTCTGGGAAAATATCGAACGACAGTTGGACCGCAAAAAACAGAATATAGGATTCTGGTGGCTGCGAAGCGTTGCAGCAGCAGCTGTAATAGCCCTTCTGCTCAGTATTTGGTTGTTACAATCTGACAAGTTGTCGGAAATACAAACAGCCGGATTACCCGAAATTGCCACAATTCCTTTTATACCGGAACAACCTGCAAAAATAGAAACTGCAAAAATTGTATCAGAAGAACGGATATCTGGCACCGGTGTACGAAAAGTAGTATCGGACTCCGTATTTCCCAAGATTGAGAAAGAGCAATTACTTTTAGCACATGCCAATCCTTTGAATAATACTGCATTGCTCCTGAATTCTGCTCCTGAAGCCGCAATAAAACAAAGTTCCCTTTGTAAGGATTTTATTCCCCTCACAAGTAAAGGTGCCATTGAAAATAACAGGATTTATCAGGCACTGCTGAATAAAAACAGAGATATTCAGAAACCGGAAAAGAAAAAAGTAAAATTTGAACTCAGCGGTCATTTCGTTCCGGCATATTCCTCCGGGACCTACTCTTCTTCGGTCAAAAATGCCCGGGGGGTTAATTATTCCGACAGCCAAATGGAAGGATTGATGAATACCGGTGGTGGCTTACGTCTATCCATATCCGCAAGTAAAAGGTTTTCAGTACAAACCGGAGTATACTATTCCCGAATGGGACAAAAAGCAACAGAAAATACAAGTGTACAAAAAAATACAACTTTTACCCTGCAAAACACAGAAAATATGAAAACAACTCCTCTGGGAAACATAAAAAACAGGACCCAGGCAGTGGCATACCGCAGTGCAGAAGCTATTATACTGAATAGTATCAACGGAACAGAACAGACTCTGGAACAGGTTTTCGGCACCCTGCAAGTTCCCTTATATCTCCGCTATTTACTCAATGATAATAAAATCCGATTTTCTTTGTCCGGAGGGTTCAGTGGCAACTTTATTGTAAATAATAAAGTTTACCTGAAATCTTCAGAAGGTAAACAATTACTGGGAAGTACTGAAAATATACGGAGCTTTAACCTGAGTACCGATCTGGGATTTGGAGTAGAATACCCCATCACACGTAAAATCCGCATTATGATTGAACCGGGATTCAAATACTATCTGAATTCCCTGAGTGAAGATAAAAACATAGATTTCAAACCTTATCTGTTTACCTTTTCTACAGGTATAGGAATAGAATTTTAGTATTGCGGACGTTTCAGTATTTCACTGCTGATTATAGCCTGACGGATATCAAAATGCGGATAATCTTCCTCCTGTTCTGTCTCCTCTCCGGCAAAATTCACAGACAAATCTGATGCCGGCACTCTTTCCCTGTAATAGTCTGAAGTTTCTGTGTACCCGTTTTCCTCTCTCACTTCCCCTGTATGTCCTCTGTATTCCGGAATTTCTTCTTCTTCGTAAGAATCAGGTAAATCAGGAGCAAATATATCTTTTACCATCTTTTTCTGTCCTCCTTGTTTTGCTCTGATCACTCCGATTAAACCGGCTCCGGCAAGAAATAAAAGTGAAATCCAATCAAATTCTGCTGTAGAAATATTCATAATCATTATATTTGTGATCTAAATGTGTGATTGATGCAATCAAAAATACTCTTTTTTTCAATATTGGCCATTATTTTAGGAATAAATATTGGTTGTGGGAAGAAATTTGCCGAGAATATTCAGGATAAACACATCATTCCCTATGTTCCTGTATATACTCAGATTGACCTGGGTATCGGCGGAGAAAATCCCAATTGGACCGATCGTCCCCGTTATTTTAATCTTTCCTATGATGGAAAAGCATTGGGATACCGAGGACACGGGATTATTATCTACAGCAATAATAACACTGATTTCGTTTGTTATGATGCCACTTGTACCAATTGTACAGATCTGACCTCCTACTTTACACAAAAAGATCTGGAAGGCTGGAAAGCCACTTGCCCGGTTTGTGGCACTCAATTCCTTCTGATTCAGGGAACACCGACAAATAATGAGAAAGAGATTTACCCATTGAAATCGTATTATATCACAAAATCCAGTAATAAATTAATTGTCAGCAACTAAGAGATGGCGGATAGCTAGGGTAATAAAAAAATCATACAAGCTGCGATTTTGTATCAAAATAATCTTCTTTTTTTTTACCTTTGCGACGAAATCTAGTTTTGCAGTAATAAATAAAATCCGATTCTTATCGGAAGATAACTTTAAAAATATAATCCGGATGAAGAGAGCATTAATTAGTGTTTTTGACAAGACAGGTATTGTGGAGTTTGCCAAAGCACTGGATTCTATGGGCTGGGAAATCATTTCGACCGGAGGGACCTCAAAAAAACTGAAAGAAGAAGGCATTAAAGTTCAGGATATTTCAGATCTGACAAAGTTCCCCGAATGTTTTGACGGCAGAGTAAAAACACTGCACCCAAATGTAGAAGGCGGTATTTTGGCTATTCGTGACAACGAAAAACATAAGCAGCAAATGACTGATTTGGGAATAGAACCTATTGATATGGTCGTTTGTAACCTCTATCCTTTTAAACAAACCATACTGAAAGAAGGTGTATCTCACGAAGAGATCATAGAAAATATAGATATCGGTGGTCCGACTATGATCCGGGCTGCTGCCAAGAATTATAAGTTCGTTACGGTCATCACTGATCCGGAAGATTATCAGACAATCGTTGAGGAATTGAAGACTCAGGGCGATACTTCAGAAGCAACCAAAGAAATGCTGGCCGCTAAAGTATTTATCCATACTTCGCATTACGACGCACTGATTGCAGATTATTTTTCTGAAAAACTGAATATCCGCTATCCAAAGACAATAACTCTGACTTATGAGAAAAAGCAGGATTTACGGTATGGTGAAAATCCGCATCAAACAGCTGCATTTTATGCTTCTGTAAAAGGTACGGAAGGGACTCTGACCAATGCAGTACAGATTCACGGGAAAGAACTTTCTTACAACAATATCGGAGATACCGACGGAGCATTGGAGACTCTGAAAGAATTTGACGAGCCTACCATTGTAGCTGCCAAACATGCCAACCCATGCGGAGTAGGCAGTGCAACAAGCATTCTGGAAGCTTATCGGAAAGCTTATGATGCTGATCCCGTTTCTATCTTTGGGGGAATAGTAGCGTCCAACCGGGAAATAGATGCAGCAACGGCTACAGAAATGGCTAATACGTT
>CAJMQA010000299.1 GCA_905215395.1 uncultured bacterium
ACAGACAGTTCCCCTGATGATGATTTATAAATCCGGTGAGCAATTGTGGCGTTGGAACGGTGAGATTGAGGAAAAAGAATTGTTTGGAATTGTGAAGCGTCTGATAAAGAAATAATTATTTTCTGATTTTTCCTCCATATTTCCAGGCTTTCCGGTAATAGGTTTCTTTCAGGTTGCTAACAATGACGCCTCTGGAGGTTGAAGCATGGATAAAATATCCTTTTTTCAGGAATAGACCGACATGGTTTATTCCTTTTTTCTTTCCGGAAGTTTGAAAAAATACGAGATCCCCTGTTTTCAGATCGCTTTTCAGGACTTTGCGGCATTGGGCTGCCATACCACCTGTTGTCCGGGGTAAGTTGACACCATAGACTTTGGGGTAGATCTGACAGATAAGGCCGGAACAATCTACTCCTTTTTTTGTATTTCCTCCATTCCGGTATGGTACTTTCAGCCATTGAGCTGCTTCGGTGTAAAGTTGGAGGTTATCATGACGGGAGACTTTGAAACCTAACTTTGAAGATAATTCATGGGATGGCCGGGTTTTGCCTGTCAGATGACGTTGAGGGTTACAGGAACTGAAACCTATACAGATGCCTGATATGATTAACAAAAAAAATCTCTTCATATTACTTTTATTTCAACGGATAAATATAAAAAAATCCGGGACATCTCCCTATGGAGTATCCCGGAAAAACCGGACTTGGGGTTCCGTTTTTAATTTTTTGTAACGGTTCCTGCAATTATATAACCGTCTGTATGCTTTATAATGTTTAATGATGAGACAAAGAAAACATGTAATTCTAAAGAAATTCTGAAGTTTTGACAGAGTAAGAACTTTTTATGAAATTTAAGTCGGATAAGTACTTGAATCCTGAATAATTCCCTACTTTTGAACGCAAGAGGATAGGGTATGAAGATTTTGATTATAGAAGATGAGAGGGAATTGGCGGGTTCAATTGTAAACTATTTCCATGGACAAGGATATATCTTTTTGCCCGTTTTAATAAATCATCTCAGGAGAAAGAGGCAACCGGTTTGGATTTGGCAACCGTCAAGAGCATTTGTCAGAAAAATAATCTGGAGGTCAGTATCGAAATAGAGGATACTATTTTCCGGATTCAGATTCGGAAAAACGGGAATATTTAGTTTTTCTGGATCAGGTATTCATTAATGCCTAATTGTTTATAAGTTTTTATAAGTTCTTCATCATTGTCTGTGATAACCAATAATTTATCTCCTGATGTTAAAGTTGTTTTGCCTTTTGGAATGAAAAAATTATTATCTCTTTTGACCATTACAACCAGCGTATTGTCTGGAAGGGTCATATCCATCAGACGGTTGCCATTGGTCAGAAGGGATGGGGTTACCATAATTTCTGACATGGCCGATTTTATCTCTTCAGAAAGTTCCATTCCGAAATCATTTCCCTTTTTTTCTTCAGCTTCGGCAAGCCCCAATAGTTTTGCCATACTACCAACGGTGGTTCCCTGTATCAGCAAAGAAATGATGGTGATAAAGAATACCACATTGAAGATGAGGGAGGCATGTTGTATACCGGCGATTAAGGGGTATGTTGCGAAGATGATGGGTACAGCTCCCCGGAGTCCTACCCAGGATACGTATAACTTGGCTTTGGTACTCATTTTCCGGCAAGGAAGTAAGCAAAGGAAAACGCTCACCGGGCGGGCCAGGATGATCATAAAGACGCCAACCAATAAACCCAGGCCGGCTACCGGAACCAGATCCTTGGGATTTACTAATAGCCCTAAAGTAAGGAACATGACAATCTGGAACAACCAGGTGAAACCATCGAAAAAAGTTGCCGTACTTTTTTTGTGCTGAATCTTATGATTCCCGACAACAAGTCCTGCAATGTAAACAGCCAGATATCCATTACCTTTGATGAGATCGGTGAAAGAAAAAATAAAAAATACACAGGCCAAAAGTAAAATCGGGTAAAGAGACTGGTTGTCTACATTCAGTCGGTTCATGAGCCATACGGCCAGTTTACCCAGGAAATAACCCGCTAGTGCACCCACGCTCATCTGGACGAAAAACAAAAATATAGCATATCCTATTCCGGCTTCTCCTGCCGGAGTCTGAATAATCTGTATCAATAAAATGGTCAGCATATAGGCCATAGGGTCGTTACTTCCGCTTTCCAGTTCCAGCATCGGGCGGAGTTGTTCTTTTAATCCCTGGCGCTTACTCCGCAATATGGAAAAAACAGAAGCAGAATCTGTAGATGACATGACTGCTGCCATTAACATGGCTTCCATTAAACTTAAAGTCGTGAAATCGCTGACAATGCCTGATATCCAATAGATGAAATAACCTGTAATTGCTGTTGTGGCAATCACCCCGGCAGTTGCCAATGTGATCCCTTGTCCCAGGACTGGTTTAATTTCTTTGTATTTAGTATCCATACCTCCGGAAAAGAGGATGATGCTTAAAGCTATCATTCCAATGAATTGCGCACTGTGAGGATCATTGAACTGTATGCCCAGTCCGTCACTTCCGAAAAGCATTCCGACACCCAGGAATAATAAGAGGACGGGAACCCCGAAACGGAAACCGGCCTTACCGGCAACAATACTGAAAAATAGAAGAATGGCACCTAGTAAAAGGATATTTCCTGTGTCGAATGTCATATGGTAAAGGTTAATTTAGTAATAAAAGCTAATACAAACAGAATGCGGCTTATCTTATGCAAAGATACCAAAAAATGCGAAATTTTAATATTTAACGAAATGGAAAAGTGATAAGTTACCTGAAAAAATATTCAAAATGTAAGTATGGAAATTTTTATTATAAAAGTTGTATATCTATGGTTTTTTATTATTTTTGATAATTTGAAATTAATACATTATGAATAAAATAGATTTAGAACAATTGTCAACAGCTTATCCTGATCAGGAGGATTTGATGCAGGTTTACAAAGATTGGGGGGAGACTGTTTATTTAAGGGAATTGATAGCGGCTTTAGAGGGTTATGAGCCCGAGTGGAACAAAGAAAAGGAGTTGGGAAGCTGGGCTGCTGAGTTTATCCTGGACGTATTGACGGATATGGAAGGAGAAATGGAAGAATTAAGTCCTAAAGAGAGGAGGGAGCGTTTTGATGAGTTGCTGGATGAGCGGTATGAGGATTTCCGCAGCGGACATCAGTTTGCCCGTATCAATAATATCAATCTTTATCTGCAGGAGGGGGAAGATCTGGATGCCATACTGGCAGAAGAGGATGAAAAGATTATGTTCCCGGTTTTGGTTTAAAATAAAAAATCCCTAAGGTTGACCTTAGGGATTTTTATTATTAGGCTTCTATTTCAATCATCGGAGCATCTGCTGCAACTGTTGAGCCTTCTTTCACCAGAAGACGTTTTACAGTTCCGGCATAATCTGAAGCAATACTGTTTTCCATTTTCATAGCTTCCAGAACAACAACAGGCTGGCCTTTGCTGACAGTGTCTCCCGGTTTAACCATGAAGCGCAGGATACTACCCGGCATCGGTGCTTTGACAGTCTTGCCGGTGATCGGTTCATCTTTTTTCTCTTCGGCAACCGCTTTTGCAGCTTGTGGCTCTTCGGCTTTGTGCTGGGCTTCGTAAGCTTCTACTTTCTTTTTGGTCAGGAAGGTTTTTGCTACCTGAGGGAATAGTTCAAGTAACAATACTTCTTTTTCGTTTGCAGCCAGTTTCACGCCACCTGCTTCAGGTAATTCCGGATTTGGCTGCATTTGATATTTGCTTGTATCATAAGGAATTTCCTCACGGGTTCCGGCTATTTTCAAACGGAATTCCGGATTAACAGGAACCGGAGTTTTTCCATACTCACCTTTTACCAGATTTACAAACTGATTGGAGACATTGCTGTACATCGGTTTACCGGCTTTGATATCCAAAGCGCAGTTTACAGCTTGTGCACCAACAATCTGACTGGTAGGAGTTACCAATGGAGGAAGTCCGGAATCCAGACGTACTTTCGGTATTAACTCCATGGCTTTTTCCAGGATATCCATAGAATTCAGTTGTTTCAGCTGGGCTACCATGTTACTGTACATACCTCCCGGAACTTCTGCTTTCTTCACGAGTTCGTTCGGTTTCGGGAAATTGAAATAGGCTTCGATTGCATGACAGGCATTCAGCAGGGCTTCTTCGTTGTTTGCTTTGGCTGCTTCGATAGCTTTGTCGAATTCTTTATCAATATTTGCAGGAATTGTGTCGGTCAGAGGATTGAACGGATTCGGGAATTGCTTGCTGGCATCAAAAGCATCCAGTTCCTTACGGATGTTGTAAAGCTCGTTATTGATTTGAGCCACAGCTTCCATGTGGATGTCCAGTTGTACTCCTCATTTTTTACAGAAGAGGTAGAGCAGTTCGATGGCAGGGGCTCCGG
>CAJMQA010000300.1 GCA_905215395.1 uncultured bacterium
TCCGGAAGTAACAGCATCACGCACATAAAGGTAAACATCCTCACCCTGACATTGTAGCTGAGGAAATACAGTGATCCCTTTAGCTTTTACAGTAGCTTTCGGATTATTGAGAACATCCCCCGACGGCTTCAAGATAATCGGATTTCCTCCGGCCGTCATTGCACCGGTAGCTTTGAGGTCCCATTGTAAACCGGGATTCTGATCTACCTGAGCCATCGGGATTTTCACACGACACAACTCCACCCAGGTTCTCAGAGGAATGGTATATTTCTGAGCCCCTGCATTGTCTGCCCGTCCGCAAATACCAAAGCGTCCGGCGTAAAATTGTGTATATCCGAGTAAAAGGTTCCTCCGGTTGGTACTGGTTTTATCGATCTCAGGCAGAACAGAAATAAAAGTAGGAGTCAAAGTAGTGGAAAATGCCTTGCTACTGTATGAAAAATAAAAATCGAAGTCTCCCAATACTTTATCCTTGTTCCAATCATCATTGGGACGGTAGATTTGTATTGAAAAGACTATCGCATTATCTACAAAGGCAGAATCTGCAACACGCACATACAATGTATCTCTCCATTGTACAGCCGCCCCATCTGGCAAGGACTCAGCTCCCTGCACATGAATTCCGCAGAACAAAACCATGAATAACAGGCATAATAGCCTGTTAGCCACAAGTCCCTTTAGACAATTCATACTCATACACATTTTTACACACTTACAATGCAAAGTTAAATAATTTTTTAATACTTTTTTTATAAATTGGTATAAAATATTACTTTTTAGGCATTTTAGCCAGTTTTAATTATTTTTGAGCGGAACTGCAGAATATTTATCTCTGTTCTTATGTAATATCCAGGCATCCCTGCTCTTGAATAAATTCTTATAATAATCACTGAAAATATTATCTCCCGCAGGGATATCATCCGGCCATTGTACAATACCATCTAAATTCACATCCCGCCAGTAATATCCCCTATAAGAAGCGTCAATTTCCTTATTATCAGCAAATTTTGTCGTATTCGGGTTGGAAATAGAAACCAGATGATTATCCGGAAACAGGCCTGTAACATCACGCAGATCGTAACCGGCAGCCAATGCCCACAATCCGCTTCCCATCTTTTGGGCATGCTTATCAAGAATACTTCCTGCAGGGCAATACAGATTTGCCTCCTGTGTCAGGTCGAGCATATAAATATCCGCTTTATGCTCCTCGTCAACAATCTTAACAGCATTTTTCGACATGACACTGATATGATTCCGGTGTTTTACGACCACATACTGGTTTTCATTTCCCCACAATTTCGTCGTATTCTGCAATTCCAGGATATCACTTCCGCTGGTTGTTATCACCTGACCATCATTCCGGAGCAGGAAGGTATCGCTGGCAACAGAGGGACCTTCCGGTTTTTCCCTGACTTCCACAGTCACCCAGTCCACAATGGAATCCTGCCCCGACACCGGCCATTTTGTCAATCCCCGTCTCGGCAATACTCCCAGTCGCTGCAATTTACCATGCATAAGTTTTGATGCTCCATCCCCCTGGTATGCACCTTCCAGCAACATCTTTATTTTCAAATATCCGGGTTCACGGTAAAAAATTGTCCGGATCACTTTTTCACCCGGCTTGAAACAACCAAAACCATCCGTCAGGGTAAACTGATATTGTCCTTCCTCCCATGCCGTATAAAGGGTATCCATCTTCATAACGGGCCCGACATCCACGGCAGGTTTCCCACTTTGCAACAATGTATACACCCACGGACTACCGCCGTACAACATCTGTACCTTAAATTCCACAGAATCTCCTTTAGGAATCACATAAGAATCAATCCAGTCTGCCCAATTTCCATCATTATAATCTTTATGACGGGCCTCTATTTTCAACACCGGATTCCGCCGCATTTCCACCACTGCCCGTATAGTATCTATTTTACCGGCATCACATCCGAAACGATCGGTCAGTAACATCGGGGTAATGATACGCAAAGAGTCCGTCGAATTGGAGTTCTCTACCCTTACTTTCTTAGGCAGGTCGGCTTCCTGCATCTCAGGCCGCGGAATAAAAGTTCCATCCCGCTTCTGATTCCGGAGTTCATACTTCAGTTTAGCTGGACCATTGGTTCCTGTACTCAGCACAACTTCTGTCACTTCTCCCGGACAGAGAGCCGTATCACGCGGAATCACAGATAAGACGGGTTTCGGCATTACCCACAAACGCACGGAGTCATTGGACAAAGGACAACGTCCGTTTGTTTTATATTTGATGATGTGCTTGCCCGGCTCCAGTGGCGGAGAGTTAAAGATACCCAATTGCGACAAAATACCATCCACATAAAACTCTCCGTCTACGATGTTCGGACGCAATAAAGTATCCAGTAAAACAGTATTACAATATCCGATGGTATCCCGTTCACTCCGGAAATCAAACCTCAAAGTATCCCTGCTATGCAGATAAAAGACCGCACTATCCATAGGCTGACCGTAGCATTGTAATCCTCCCGACCTACTGATATCGCGAACCGAACCAATATAATAAGCCATAGACTTCTGAATACCGAAAGGCCTCAAAGTATCGACAACTACCGTATCACCAGGATTCAGCTTATAGATATAATAAGGATCAGTTACTCCCAGTTCCTCTGCCGGAGTTCCGTCTTTCCGGATAAACTTCACTTCCCACGGACCGGAAGGTATAGGCCTCCCTTTAATAGAGGGATAGCTGATCTCTACCCGAACCTGAGCTTTTTCACCGGGACACAGTGTATCCGGACCAACCGGAGCAATACGGGCAACCGGAGCCGGATTGGACTTCAGCTCAAAAGCGATGTCTCCATCTGCATAGTTACAACTACTACCATCACGCACAAAGAGGATATTATATTTACCGGGCCTGTCCAGTTCAAACTCATCCACCAGACTATTGCTTACAATCCTGGACTCCTCACGTCCCAGCGAATCCCGGTAACGATAATGCCAGGGGTAAGCCCCATTTTTCAACTCAACCCGCATCTGAGCATATCCATTCGCACAAATGGTAGTATCCGGATATGGACTAACTATCAGTTCCCGGGCTTTATCCACCCGTAATGTCATCTGTAGCATAGCATTACCACAACTATTTCTGACTTCACAACTAACCACCGCTCCATCCCAGGAATCTTTTACCGGACCAAGATTGCAGGTACTGGACGAATAAAAATCCTTGGCCTCATCTATCATCAACTCCCTGGTATTTCCTTCCTTATCGGTAATTTTCCACGTATAAACCAACCCGGCTCCTCCGGACGCATGAATGGTATACTCTTTTGTTCCTCCCACACATAAGGTATCTTTTGCCGGTAAGCCTGAAATCACCGGAACTGTATCCACTTTAAACCAGGTGGCAGTTGAAGAAAGCGGCTTACATTCCGTATCTACCTTACACCAATAGAAACCGGTCTTATTGGTTTGTGCCGACACCGTCTCGCAGGCTTCTTTTCCCAAAGAATCTATACGTTGCGAATTCTTATGCTGATAGAACCATTGATAAGAATATATCTTTATTCCCGGAGTCAGTTCCACACATAAAGTTTCGCTTCCGGCAGGATCAGCACACATTTGTAACTGAAGTGGCGGATTTTTAGTAAACTCTACAAAACTGGATATACTGACATTGACATCTTTGGTAATACTACCGCAAGCATTCCTGCAATATACCCGATATGTTCTTGAAGTCTCATCTTTACCTACGATAGTCGACAATTTATTTCCTTTTCCCAACAAAGTTTCTCCTTCATACCAGGTATAATCAACCCGCAGCGTCGGGGTCGCCTTTATATACAGATCCATCGGCACTCCCGCACAGGAAATCTGATTCGGAGTCAGATCCAAAACCTTAATGGAATCGTCAACAATCAGATGTTTCACCGGAAAATCTTTGGTACCACAAGAATTACTAATAGAAACAGAATAAACACCTTCATCTTTAGTCTGAATCTGATCGGCAGTATAAACAAATCCCTTGACTCCCGTTTCAACTCCATTGAAATTCCAGTTCACCTTGTCAAAAGGTACCAGTTGATTATCAATCCGGGCGCTGAAAGGTGAACCGACACAAAGAGTATCGACCAGCATTTCCACTTTCAGGGAATCAGCATTGACATCCACATAAAGCATAAAAGTATCCCTGACAGTCGTACAACTGCTATTTCCTTCACACACATATTCTCCCTCCAGATCTTTGGACACTTTCTCAAATTCCAAATAAGGAGCTTTACTATATACCGTATCTAACCCGTCATCTGTACGATACCACCTATAGTCGCCGGTATGTACATTATCTATCATACTGAAAACATAAGCCGGTTGACCTTCACAAAGCGAAATGCTCTTGATGTGTTCACGGATAACAGGTTTCG
>CAJMQA010000301.1 GCA_905215395.1 uncultured bacterium
GGAGTTACTTTCGACTCCCATTTCCGTACATAGGGAATTCCCCGTTCTTCCGGCTTATCCGTTACCATCGGAGCATAAAGTCTCACCAGATCGAAATGCATAAAAGCACGTACCCCCAACATTTCCCCTTTGTACAATTTATAAAGTTTCATAGAGGTTTCAGGCTTTTCATTCAAAGAATTAATCACATTATTCGCATATCCGATGGCCTGATACATATTTTTCCAAATCATATCACACATCCCCCGGGCTCCATCAGTATCATATTCATAATTAGCCATTTCCCATGCCCCACCCTGCATAGACTGCGTCACGGCATAATATTGGGCCAGGATATCCGGAATGTACCAGCTCAACTGTTTTCCGAACAATCCATCTGCCGCCATAGTGGAATACACGCCGTAGATTCCTTCTTCCACCCCCTCGGGAGTTGCAAAAAGTTCATTTTCTGTAATCTCTGATTTCGGCCTGACAGTCAGAAAATCATCACAAGCCCACAACAGACCTGATATCAGAAATATAATTATATACTTTTTCATCGTATTGTTATTTATCTGTTTTACATTAGAATGTCGGGCTAATGGTAAAATTGAAACCTTTCATATAGGGATAGCTGGTTCCACGCTCGTATTTCACAGTAGAAATCCTTCCCACATCCGTAAAGTTTACCCCCAGGCGAAGCTTATTCAGTCCGATTTTGCGTACCCATTCCGGTTTCATATCATAAGCCACTCCCACAGCAGAGATATACACCTCATTCTTTTTCTCCACAAAGCGTTCTGAATGCACAAATTTCCCGGGATTGTTCCATTTTACATAATGTACCACATCTCCGGCATTTTGCCAGCGTTCGGTGAAAGCGCGGCGATCGACATTCAGTTTGGGATTGATATTTTCCACTTTGGAAGCCCGGGTCGAGTTGTAAATATATCCCCCGAAAGTATAGGAAAGAGCCACATTCACGGTGATTCTTTTCCAACCGAATACGGTTGTCAGGCTTCCCTGAAACTTTGGTGTTTCGCTTCCCCGGGCCATTTCATCGTCCGGATCGTAATCAAAAGTATAGCCCCCGTTTTTTTTGATACAGATTTCCCGTCCGGTAGCCGGATCTATCCCCAGGGAGCGTACGGCATAGATCGCATCACTGGCTTGTCCTTCCTCCAGCTGAATCTTCGGCTTTGCATAATTCAAGGAATCTTTATTTGCATCATTCTGCCGTTTCAAAGCATTGCTGATCTTGACCAGTTTATTCCAGGTACGGGAACTGTTTACTGTCATACGCCAGAAAATATCCTTCTTCTTGATTAACTGTGCTGAAACCGACCACTCAAAACCGGCATTACGGATCTCCCCCATATTCTCCATGACAGAACTGTTTCCCGAGGAGGGAGGTAAAGAAACCGACAACAAAAGGTCTTTGGTATCCTGCCGGTAGATATCGAAATTAACTCCCAGCCGTCCTCCCCACAATTCCACAGCTACCCCGGCATTGTAACTCAAAGTCCGCTGGGATTTCAGATCTTTATTTCCCATAGAAACCGGAATGGTTCCTGCCCCATCGAAATAATTGTTTTTGACATCGTACTTATAGACCGTTACCGGCCGTACATCCCCGAAATTTCCGCTTCCAACATATCCCAAACTCCCTTTAAGGCGAAGAAGATTGATTCCACTGTTTTGTAAAAAATTTTCATTGTGTATATTCCAACCTACCCCAAGAGACCAATAAGGAGCATATAAGTTATTGGTACCGAAATTGGAAGAACCGGAAGTACGGAAAGAACCATCCAGAAAATATTTATTCTTCAGAAAAAGGTTTGCATTCACATAAAAACCGACAGAAGTATTCAGCGTCTCTTTTCCATCGGGACGCCCGTCAGGATAACGGGAGGCAAAATGCAGGTCATTTAATACCGGTTTCATAAACCCGACTCCTGAAAAGCTGAAATTATCCGTCCGGTTTTTACCGGCAGTTCCTCCCATATGCAAACTGAGGATAGTCCCGGCATTGGATCCGAACGAACGGCTGAAATTCAATGCATACGACAAGCTCCAGCGGGTATCATTACTGCCCGAAATAGAATACGATCCCTTCTGCGCCGGATCAGTTGTGCCCAACCAGGTAGAAGAGGCCGGCGAATCAAAGATATCACTGCGTCCATCTCCCATAATATAGGAAAAAGTAGCTGTTGCATAAATTCCCTTCATAATGTCCAGACGGGCGCTCAACGAATTTGAAAAACTTTTGCTGACAGACTTGGAGAAACTATTCGTAGTAGCATCATACAAGGGGTTTCTCATATCATAAGACAGCATTTTATTCCATTCACCGAACTCATCTTTGGGAGTATCGTAAGGATTCAGAATAGAAAAATCGGAAAAATCCCCATAAGGTGATAGCTTACTGTCTGTCCGGACATAGTCCGACCGGTAAGACAAGGTCAATCTGTTTTTATAAAAATAGGAAAAATAAAATCCAACCCCAAAATTCTGACGTAAATCCCCTTTCATCACTCCCCGGGTATCTCCATAACGGAAAGAGACACTGTAATCGAGCCCCCCTCCTCTTCCGGAAACATTCAAAGAATGATTGAAGGACCAGGAATTCCGCAATGGCTTAGAGGCCCAGTCGGTATTTACTCCCCGGTTTACCCGCATCAGTTTTTCATTGTACTCGGCATCCTTCTCTCCGGTCGGGGAATCATACAACCCATAAGCCTTCTCAATGGCTAACTTTTGTGCGGAATTACATAAATTAAAGGAAGAAACATCCGGGAAACTGACATCGGGAACAAAATTGTAACGGGCCCTCAGCTTACTATCCGTTACTTTTTTCCGTTCCACCACAATCACTCCGTTCGCAGCTTTTTCACCATAGATGGAAGTAGCCGACGCATCCTTCAGTACATCCACCCGTTCTATGTCAAACATATCCAGGTCGTACAAACGTTCCAGAGAAATCTCCACTCCATCGAGGATAATCAAAGGCCGGTTCAGTCCCTGCTCTCCCTCGCTGGCCACGGAGGTCATCCCCCGGATAATAATTTCCGGAATATGGTTGGGATTGGACCCTTGCTCGTTATTCTCAACGATGCGCATGCCCGGTGTCAATATCGCCAGCGCCTGCAACAGATTTGTCTGGGAAACTGCCAGGATATCCTCCCCCTTCAATGTAGTCACAGCACCCGTATAGCTATTCTTGTTCTGGGTAAACAAACCGTTTACTACCACTTCATCCATAGCATTTATCTCCTCCTCCATCACCACCTTGACCGGTTTGTTCCCTTTTATCCGAACTTCCTGTTTTTTCATCCCCACGAAAGAGAATACCAAAGTCACTTCCTCATTTTCCGGCAGGTTAAACAGAAATTTGCCATCTGTATTGGTCGTCACACCAAATTGCGTATCTTTTATCCGGACCGTTACTCCCGGCAAAGGGTTTCCTTCCGTATCCACCACCTCCCCATGCAGGTGCAAACCTTTGACAAGCTGTTTCTGAATCACAATAGAGTTTGATTCATAACGAACCCGGAAATCAGTGCCCGTTAATAACTTTTCCATTACATCATTCACAGACACATTCTTCATGGAGAGGGTGACAGGCGACAGAGAGTTCAACTGACCGGCATTGTACACAAAATTCAAGCCGGTCTGTTCTTTAATTTGTCTGAATACGGCTGATACATCCGCCTTCTTCACTTCAATATTTACCCTGGCATGCTGTGCCGATACCGTCAAAGGAATAAGCAACAAAACAATCCCATACAATATCCCCAAGGGATAGAAAAGCTTTTTTAATCTCCGGAATAAAATTCCGGAAATCATAAAAGGAACTTCATTTTTTTTCATAAGTTTGTAATTGTATTAATATTAACATCAGGATGTTACCATCCTCTTCAAACTGATGGCCGTCCCCACAGCCATCAGTTTTATTTTACAATGATCGTATGATCTCTGATTTCAAATTGCACGGTAGCCGTCGATTCGATCAAGTGAAGTACTTCTGATACACTACCAAACCGACTGATAATTCCGGTAAAACACTGTTTTTTCACAGCTTCATTATTAAAAAACACCTTTAAATCATACCACTCTGCCAGGCGGTTCATGATACTCTCTATGGTCTCGTTTTCAAATACAAACTCCCCGTTTTTCCAGGCGATGAACGGATAAGGATCGATAGGACTCACTGCAATTTGCCGGGTTGAGACATTATATTCAGCCAGCTGATCCGGAAGCAGAAACACTTCCTGGCCTGTATTCAGGGAACGAATGCCCACCTTTCCATTTACCAAAACGGTACGGATCATCCGGGGATCATGAGTATTGATATTGAATTCCGT
>CAJMQA010000302.1 GCA_905215395.1 uncultured bacterium
ATATTACCTTACAGGTATTCTCAGGTACCGAAGGTATTCCTACGAATGCGGAAGTGACTTTCCTGGGAAAGGCTCCGACTTTGAGAGTCGGAGAAGATTTATGTGGCCGTTTTTTCAATGCATTTGGTGATCCGATAGATGGTGGCCCTGCTGTAGACGGTGAAGAGCGTGAGATTGGTGGTCCTTCTGTGAATCCGGTCCGGCGTAAACAACCTTCGGAATTGATCGCTACCGGTATTGCAGGTATCGACTTGAACAATACTTTGGTGTCCGGACAGAAGATTCCTTTCTTTGCCGATCCTGATCAGCCTTACAACCAGGTCATGGCGAATGTTGCACTGCGTGCGCAGACCGATCGTATTATTCTGGGAGGAATGGGATTGACCAATGATGATTACCTTTATTTTAAAAATCTGTTTGACAATGCCGGAGTGCTTGACCGTATTGTCAGTTTTGTAAATACAACTGAGGCTCCTCCGGTGGAGCGGTTGCTGGTACCTGATATGGCTCTGACAGCTGCAGAATATTTTGCTGTGGACAAGAATGAAAAGGTACTGGTATTGCTGACGGATATGACTTTGTACGCGGATGCTTTGAGTATTGTATCAAACCGTATGGATCAGATTCCGTCGAAGGATTCTATGCCGGGTTCCCTGTATTCTGACTTGGCCAAGATCTATGAAAAAGCTGTACAGTTCCCCCAGGGAGGCTCTATCACCATTATTGCTGTAACAACTTTGTCCGGTGGGGATATTACGCATGCTATCCCGGATAATACAGGTTATATCACGGAAGGACAGTTATTCCTGCGTAAAGATACTGAAATCGGTAAAGTCATTGTAGACCCCTTCCGAAGCTTGTCACGTTTGAAACAGTTAGTAATCGGTAAGAAGACGCGGAAAGACCATCCTCAGGTGATGAATGCTGCTATCCGTCTCTATGCCGATGCTGCCAATGCACGTACCAAGCTGGAAAATGGTTTTGACCTGACTGATTACGATAAGCGTACACTGGAATTTGCCAGAGACTATTCCAATGAATTGCTGGCTATTGATGTGAACATTAGTATTACCCAGATGTTGGATACAGCCTGGACGTTATTCCGGAAATACTTTACCCGTTCAGAGCTTGGTATTAAGAAAGAGATTGTTGATGAATTCGGAAATTTTCAGGATTGATGATAAAGTTTCAATATAATAAGACATCCTTGCAAAGTCTTGATAAACAACTCAAGATGCGTGTGCGGGCTTTACCAACCATCAAGAATAAGGAGTCGGCACTTCGTTCGGAGGTGAAGAAAGCGAAGGAGGTGGCGGATGAATTTGACGACAAGTTGAATCAGACGCTTAACTCTATACAGGAAATGCTTCAGCTCTACGATGAATACCGGCCTGATATTCTGGCGGTGAAGGATGTGGAGATGTCGGTAAAGAAAATTGCCGGCGTCCGCACTCCTGTTTTGGATAAGGTGGAATATGACATTCAGAATTTCAGCTTGTTCAATGCTCCGGGATGGTTCCTGGATGGTATACAGCATGTGAAAGAGGTTGTGAATGTGGCTTTGGAGAGGGAGTTTTATATGCGTAAAATGGAGCTTCTGGATAGGGCTCGTAAAAAAACGACCCAGAAGGTGAATTTGTATGAAAAAGTGCAGATTCCCGGATTCCAGGAAGCGATACGAAAGATCAAGCGTTTTTTGGAAGATGAGGAAAATCTTTCTAAGTCGGCTCAGAAAATAGTGAAAACCCGTAAAGCAATGGAGGCCGAATGATAGTACCTATGCAAAAATTATCCCTGCTGATATTCTATAAAGATTATCGGGCATTTCTCGAAGAATTACGGGAAAAGGGAGTGGTTCATATCCATGAAAATAAAAAACGTTCTGCCGAGGATGAGGAGTTGAAACAGAAATTTCTCATGATGAAGCGGATCGGTGAGATGATCAAGTTGCTCTCGAAACGGGTTCCTGAAAAAGAGGTGGATCTGAAAGATTTGCTGGAGCGTTGGTCACAGGCCATAGAGCCGGATGAAAAGCTGCAGGTTTATCATCAGCTTTTTTACCCGGGTGAAAAGACGACCGGTGGTTCGGCAACTTCGGAACTGGATTTGTTGGTTTTTCTGGAGAATCAGTTTAAACGGATGGATCAGATCGACCAGCAGATCACTTCTCTGGAAAAGGATGGTACAATATATGCACCTTGGGGAGATTTGCCGGCTGAGCGCATCGACGGATTGTTGAATGCTGGTTGGGATATGCGTTTCTTTACTGTGCCAGACCGGAAATATTTGCCGGAATGGGAGGAAAAATATAATGCTTTTCTGTTGAATGAAGAGAAGGGACAGAAATATTTTGTAACGGTTCAACCAAAAGAGGAGAAGGAATTTCCGGAAGCAGATGTCGTACAATTTCCGCAGATGAGTGCAGCCGAAATTCGCCAACAAGTTGCGGAATTGCAGAATGAGAAGGAAAACGTTTCTGAAAACTTGAAGAAAGTAGCTGCTTTCTCTATTGAGTACCTGAAGGACTTGCGTATGCATGTTTCTGAAGATGCCGATCTGCTGAAGGTAAAAGATGCTTCGCAGGTCCTGCTCGAAGACAAAGTGATTGCTTTGGAAGGATGGGTTCCGGAGGCTATCGTTGCAGATACGGATAAGTGGCTGACAGATAAAGAGGTGGCCTATGAGCTGGAGAAACCGGCTCCTGAGGATAATCCTCCGATTTTGTTGAAAAACAATAAGTTTGCCCGTTTGTTTGAATTTATTGGGGAGCTTTATTCTTTGCCGAATTACCGGGAAATAGACCTGACCCCGTTT
The DNA here is from genome assembly GCA_905215395.1 of uncultured bacterium. Taxonomy (GTDB): domain Bacteria; phylum Bacteroidota; class Bacteroidia; order Bacteroidales; family Marinifilaceae; genus Odoribacter. Next base: position 2,815 of record CAJMQA010000302.1, read on the forward strand.
TTTGCTCCTTTCTTTGTGCTGTTCTTTGGTTTCTGTCTGGGAGATGCCGGTTACGGATTGCTGATATTACTGGGAATAACCATTTATAAGTTCAAGGCAAAACCTTCTATTAAACCGGTTTTATCATTGGCTCAATGGCTCGGATTGTCTACCGTTATTATGGGGACTGTCAGTGGAACCTTCTTTGGGATTCAGTTATTGGAAGTACAGGTGCCGTGGGTGGTAAAATTACGGTCGATGATGTTGGATTCGCAGCAACTGTTTAATCTGGCATTAATCATTGGAGTTGTACAGATTATTTTCGGTATGTTCCTGAAAGTGGCAAATCAGTGGAGACAGTATGGATTGCCTGCTGCCTTGTCGACAATCGGCTGGCTGGTATTGATTCTTGGAGGAGGAGTTTGTTATGGGCTTTCTACACAAGGGTACAATGTTACTGTTCCGATGTATGCCATAGCTATTGTCGCTGGTTTGCTGATCTTTGTGTTCAATAATATCCGTCGGAATGTGTTTATCAATGTCGGTTCCGGATTGTGGGATTCCTATAATATGGTGACCGGATTATTGGGAGATACACTTTCTTACATTCGTTTGTTTGCCTTGGGAATATCGAGTTCTGTACTGGGACTGGTATTCAACGATCTGGCCATGAATATGAGCGGGGATATTCCTGTGCTGAAACAATTGATCATGCTGATCATATTGGTTTTTGGCCATAGTGTAAATATTTTTATGGCAGGACTGGGGTCTTTTGTACATCCGATGCGTCTTACTTTTGTGGAATTCTATAAAAATGCCGGTTTTGAAGGTGGTGGTAAGAAGTATCAACCTTTTAAGAAGAGAGTGAATTGAGTGTTTCATATGATTTAGAAAAAAATTATTAATAATAAACTATTTAAAAACAGAGATTATGAATGAGATTATTTTAGCCTATATCGGAGTTGGTTTAATGTTAGGCTTATCTGGAATTGGCAGTGCATATGGTGTAACTATCGGTGGTAATGCAACTATCGGTGCTTTGAAGAAGAATGATGAGGCTTTTGGTAATTATATGGTGTTGTGTGCCCTTCCGGGTACACAGGGGCTTTATGGATTCCTGGGTTTCTTCTTGCTGAAAAACGTTCTGGTTGCCGGAATTACCTGGTTACAGGCTGCTGCAGTGTTCGGTGCCGGATTAGGTCTGGGATTGGTGTGTTTGTTTTCCGCAATCCGTCAGGGCCAGGTATGTGCCAATGGTATCATCGGTATAGGTTCCGGTTATGATGTATTTGGTAAAACCCTGATTCTGGCTGTATTTCCGGAATTGTATGCTATCGTTGCTGTTGCTGCTACCTTTATGATCAGTACAATGATTTAATTAAATAATCACTCAATTGAGAAGACTATCTCTTTCGGAGGTAGTCTTTTTTTTTGAAATTTTGTGTACTGACCTACAGTTTGTTAACCATTCGCTAATATTTTTTCTTTCAAAAACATGGTAAATAATTTGGAAAATGGTAATAAGTTGGTTTATCTTTGCAGCC